>CAUJKG010000087.1 GCA_963205465.1 Pseudomonadota bacterium
CTTCCGTAGCGCGACCGACTCGATTCTATGATCTTCGCCTTTGCGCAGGATCAGGCTGGCGCGCTGGCGCGTCGGCAAAATGTTTTCCCGCAAGTTTGCGAGATTGATCCGCGACCAGATCGAGTGTGCGATCTCCTGCGCTTCCTGAACGACGTGAAGGCGGGGCAGCGCAAGGTGAAAGCGCCGGTCTATAGCCATGTTTCTTACGACGTCATTCCCGGCGAGATGATCGAGGTGGATCAGCCCGATATTCTGATCGTCGAGGGATTGAACGTGTTGCAGACCGGACGCCCGCCGAAGGACGGTAAGGCGATCCCTTACGTTTCCGATTTCTTCGACTTCTCGGTCTATATCGACGCGGAAGAAAGCGTGCTGGAATCCTGGTACGTGCGGCGGTTCAGTGCGCTACGCTCGACCGCGTTCCGCGATCCGCTTTCTTATTTCCATCGCTATTCGCAGGTGACCGATAGCGAGGCGCAGGACATCGCACGCTCGATCTGGTCGCGGATCAATCTCGCAAACTTGCGGGAAAACATTCTGCCGACGCGTCAGCGCGCCAGCCTGATCCTGCGCAAAGGCGAAGATCACCGAATCGAGTCGGTGGCGCTGCGGAAACTTTAGAGCATGAGCCCGAAAAGCATGTCACCGGACTTGATCCGGGGATGCCAAGCGGTTTTCGGGAAAGCATGCCCTCGGGCGTGACCCGAGGGATCATGCGAGAAAATATTCAGGCCGCGAGTTTCTGCTCTTCCGTAACGAAACGGTCGCGATAACGCGCGGTTACGTTCTGCATCGGCAGCACGACCAGCACATCCGTGGTGCCGAACTGGTGATCGATCACCGCGCCGTTGCCGATATAGGCGCCGAGCCGCAGATAGCCCTTCACCAATGGCGGCAATTCGCGAAGCGCTGCTTTTGCGTCGATCGCTTCCTTCGGCATGCGGTTCATCTCGACATGGCGCGACGGCAGCGCAGCCGCTTGCCATTGTTCCGGCGCGCGAGCGAAATGATGCAGGAAGGAAAGCTGGGTCGCGAGCTTGTCGGGATTGGTGCCCTCGAGGCTGGCGCAGCCGATCAGCACATCGAGCCGGTGCTGCGCGACATAATTTGAAATGCCGTGCCAGAGTAGCTCGACCGTCTTCTTGTTGCGATAAGGCGGCAGCACGCAGGAGCGGCCCAACTCCAGGAAGCGTAGTTTGGGATGACGCGCGAGCAGGCCCGCGACATCGAATTCGGATTGCGTATAGAAGCCGCCATGATGCTGTGCGATTTCCTGGCGCAGCAAACGATAAGTGCCGACCACGCGCGGGCGATGGAAGCCAAAAACAAGCTGCGGCCAGTCGTGATCGACGACGTTCAGATGATCGCAAATGGTGTCGAAGGCATCGACGTCGCGCCGCGCGATGAGGGTCGCGGCTGCCGGGATCGCCGACATTTCCTTGTAGAAGACGTTGTAGCGCAGCCGCTGGGCGCTGCGCACTTCATGCGCCTTCTTTGCAAGCCTTACCTCGAGCGATCCGAGTTGGCCCAGGGTTCGCGCAAAGTCGCTCCGCGTCGCCGGAATGCGCAGGCCGCTATAGGCGCGCAGCTTCGGCAAAAGGTTTGCAACCTTGCCGCGGGCGACGAGATGATTCATGGCCTAGCGTTACCCCCAAGGGACACCGGACTTCGCATGCGA
Organism: Pseudomonadota bacterium; assembly: GCA_963205465.1. Classification (GTDB taxonomy): domain Bacteria; phylum Pseudomonadota; class Alphaproteobacteria; order Rhizobiales; family Xanthobacteraceae. The sequence continues at coordinate 1,679 of CAUJKG010000087.1, forward strand.
ACAGATCGATTCGCCGGTCCGATTACGTTTCTTCTAGAGCATAGGTATCGAACGGGATCATGACAACGATACGGCAACCCCGTTTCGAGGTAAGCTGTTGTTCTGCCGGGGTAATTATTATCAGGCGGCTGATTCCACAGCCTTTTCGGAAGGTCCCGTCCGCGCCCCGGCAATGGCTTTTTCGAGCCCCTGGCGGTCCACCGGCTTCACCACGAAGCCGTTCATGCCCGCGGCAAGGCAGTTGGCGCGGTCTTCCGGGAAGGCATTGGCGGTAAGCGCGATCACCGGAATCCGGCTCGCGGAGCCTCCCAGCGCCCGCAAGCGCCGCGTCGCTTCCAGCCCGTCCATGCCGGGAAGATGCAGGTCCATCAGCACCACGTCATAGGGTGCGCCCATCGTATTCGCGCTTGCGACGGCGTTGACCGCGACGGCTCCGTCGGACACGACCGTTACCCGATGGCCCATGCGCGCAAGCAGCGCCTGCACCAGGAGCGCATTGATGTCGTTGTCCTCGGCGACCAGGATCGAGAGACTGTCTTTGCCCTGAGTACCTTCGGCGCTTACTTGCGGCAGTTCGCCCGCGGCAGAGTCCGCTGCCGGATCCATAAGCCGCTGCGCGAGCGTAAGCGCGCGAACCGGTTTGATCAGATAACTCGTAAGGCCGCTCGCCTGCAGACCGGGTAGCTCGCGCCGCTCGGCCGGCGTCAGCAACACATGACAATGCGCTGCGTTGCGTTTGGCGGTTTTGAAGAGCGCAAGCACTTCGTCGTGGCCGAAGGCGCGGTCGATGATGCAATGGCTCCAGTGACGCTCGGACAACAGCGTTTCGGCCAGCGTGCGGCTGTCCGCGGTGGCGGCGCGTGCGCCCCATTGTTCGAGTTGCTGCGCAAGCAACGGCGCGATCACCGAGGATGGGGAGAGCACGAGAATGTCGTGGCCGGAGAAATCGGGCAGCGTACTGCTGCGCTCTTCGATCGCGGGCAGCGCGACCGTGAAACGAAATTCAGCACCGCCATCCTGCACGCTGGAAAGCGCGATCTCTCCGCCCATGCGCTCGACGATGCGCGACGCGATGGCAAGACCGAGACCGGTGCCGCCATGTTTTCGCGTGAGCGTGCCGTCGCCCTGCTCGAACTCCTCGAAGATGCGCGCCTGCGCATCGGCCTCGATGCCGGGGCCGCTATCGCGCACGCAGAAGCGGATCGCATTGCCTCGCCGCTCGACCAGAACGGCAACGCCGCCGACATCGGTGAATTTGACGGCATTGCCGGCGAGATTGAGCAGAACCTGACGCAGCCGCGCGGCGTCTCCGGAAACGATTTGCGGCAGATCCGCGCTGAACTGTGCCGCGATTTCGATGCCTTTCGCCTGCGCGCGCGGCGAGAGCAATTCCACGACATCGGTGACGAGTTCGGCGAGATCGAACGGTGCGGCTTCAAGCTCGATGCGGCCCGCCTCGATCTTGGAGAAATCCAGAATCTCCTCGATCAGGCCGAGCAGCGCATCGCCGGAGGACTTCACGGCACGCGCGTAAGTCTGTTGCTCCTGACTGAGCGGCGTCTCTAACAGAAGATGTGTCATGCCGAGGATGCCGTTGAGTGGGGTCCGCACTTCATGGCTCACCACGGCGAGGAAGCGCGACTTTGCGCGGCTCGCGGCCTCCGCCTGCTCGCGCGCTTCGCTCAATGCGCGCTCGGTCGCGATGCGGGCTGTGATGTCCCGGCCGGTGCGTTGAATCGCGACGATTTCGCCGTCGCCGTCGCGGACGGCGGCCTCCTTCCATGCGATCCAGCGCGGGCCGCCTTGTGCCGCGATCTCCTGATCGAATACGCGGGTGCCGTCTTCCATCTGCTCGCGTGTGCCACCGCGCAGAACCTGCAGGTTCAGCGGCTTGCCGATGAGTTCGCGAATCTCTTTGCCGCTTAGCGCGGCCATCGCGCTGCTCGCATGGGTGACGCGGCCATGCTCGTCTTCGCGAATGACATAGTCGTCCTGTCCGTCGACCAGCGCGGTCAGATGCGCGAGGCGCTCTTCGAGCGCCCAGATCTTGTCGTCGCGCGTTTCGACTTCGCCTTCGAGCCGCACGGCTTTTTCGCGTAACGCAATCGAGCGGCGATTGAGAACGCCGAACACGATACCGATGGCGCAGGCGATCATGCCGCCGAGACCGATCCAGCCGAGCTCCGGCCCGCTGGAAATCAGCTCCTGCGCGCGCGCGGCGCTCGGCGCGAGTACGGCAACGGCGCCGGATACGGCCAGGAGAATGGGATAAGCGAGGCGGCGACGAGCGGCATTCGTCATGGCGAGCCCTTGAGACGCGAGACTTTCAAGGTCCAAGGATGGCACTCCGCGGCTTAATGCAGGGAAAGCGCGCGCAAACCGAACGCTGAAATTGAGCCGGTGGTTAAGCGGCGGTTAACGTCAGGCCGCCAGCGCCACGCGATCCTGCGCCGCGCGGTAGGCCAATGCCTCCGCAAGATGGGCGCGGCCGACATTTTCCGCGCCGTCGAGGTCGGCGATGGTGCGTGCGACCTTGAGCACGCGATGATACCCGCGCGCCGAAAGCCGCATGGCGTCAGCGGCGTCACGCAGAAGCGCAAGCCCGGCCGGATCGGGGGCGGCAAGCGCTTCGATCAGTTTGGCATCGGCCTCGGCATTGGTGCGCAGATCGTCGCGGCCGAGCGAATGGAATCGCGTCAGCGCGATTTCACGCGCCGCCGCAACGCGCGCGGCGACTTCCCGGCTTCCCTCGGCCGGTGCGGGCAAGACGAGATCGGCGGCCGAAACCGCGGGCACTTCGATATGCAAATCGATGCGGTCCATCAAAGGTCCGGAAACGCGAGACTGATAATCCGCGGCACATCGCGCATTCGGCGCACGCTTGCAGGTGAAGCCGAGTTCGGTCGCGCGCCCGCAGCGGCAAGGATTCATCGCGGCGACAAGCTGGAAGCGGGCAGGATAGGTCACGCGATGATTGACGCGCGCGATCACCGCGTCTCCGCTTTCCAGCGGCTGGCGCAGCGAATCCAGAACCTGCGGTGAAAACTCGGGAAACTCGTCGAGAAAGAGCACGCCGAGATGAGCGAGCGAAACTTCGCCGGGCCGCGCGCGCAGTCCGCCGCCGATCATCGCCGCCATGCTGGCGGAATGATGCGGATTGCGGAACGGACGGCGGTTCGTGAGTGCGCCGCCTTCGATCGCACCGGCGACCGACTGGATCATCGAAACTTCGAGGAGTTCGGCCGGTGCGAGCGGCGGCAAAATCGTCGGCAATCTCGCCGCGAGCATGGATTTTCCCGAGCCCGGAGGCCCTGCCATCAGGAGATTGTGGCCGCCAGCAGCGGCGATTTCGAGTGCGCGCTTTGCGCTTTCCTGTCCCTTGATGTCTTTCAGGTCGAGCAGGCTCTCGGTCAGTTCGCGGATCTTCGGCGAGGGCCGCAGCAGAATCTGGGTGCCGCGCAGATGATTGACGAGCTGAAGCAGCGAGCGCGGCGCGACGATGTTCATCTCCGGCGACGCCCATGCCGCTTCCGCGCCGCAGGCGGCGGGACAGATCAGGCCCTGCTCGCGCTCGTTGGCGGCGACCGCTGCGGGTAGCACACCGGATACCGGCGCGAGCGAGCCGTCCAGCCCGAGTTCGCCGACCACCATCATGCCTTCGATCGCATCGGAAGGGATCGCGCCGATCGCCGCCATCAGTCCGAGCGCGATCGGCAGATCGTAGTGGCTGCCTTCCTTCGGCAGATCAGCGGGCGCGAGATTGATGGTGATCCGCTTGGCCGGTAACGCGAGCCCTGACGCGATCAGTGCGGCGCGCACGCGCTCGCGTGCTTCGGACACGGCCTTGTCGGGAAGGCCCACGATATTGAAGGCCGGAAGGCCCGGCGCGACCTGCACCTGCACGTCGATCGGGCGTGCTTTCACGCCTTCAAAAGCGACGGTCGACACATGTTGCACCATCGGGTGCATCTCCCCGCGGAATGCGAAGAGGCTAACGGAACTCCGTTCGCTCCGTCAAGAACAATAGGTGAACAAAATAGCGACTTTATTTCAAAATGCTACGCAAATCCGGGAGCCCTTTGACATCTGCAAAGGCTCCGCCGCCGAGTTTCATGATCCCGCTCGCCCGAAGGACCGGCGCCCCGTTTGCGCTCACGATGCACTGACAGAACAGGAAGTTACGGGTCGAGCGCAGCAGATCGGTGCGCCCCTCGATCCAGGCCCCATTTACCGCCGGCGAGAGGAAGTCGGTGGTCATGCTGAGGGTCGGCGAGAACCCGAACCGATCTTCCGATTCGAATTTCGCGCCGATGCTGAGTTGCATGTCGGCGAAGGTCATCAGCATTCCGCCGTGGCAGATGCCTGCGATATTGCAGTGACGATTTTCGACGCGCAGGCCGAGCACGAGTTTCTGGCCGTCGCGCTTCACATAGAGCGGGCCGGTCAGGCTGAGAAAGTGCTCGCTGGAAGGAAAGGGAAATTCGATGAAGTCCGCAGGCACTGCGTCCGCCGGGATGTTCATTTGCGCTTGCTCTCGATTACATCCCAGATCATCGCGGCGACGTCGGGTCCGCCGAGGTTCTTGATCGCGCGAATGCCGGTTGGCGAGGTCACGTTGATTTCGGTGAGCCAGCCGCCGATGACGTCGATGCCGGTGAAGAGCAGCCCGCGTTTTTTGAGTTCGGGCCCGAGCCGGTCGCAGATCTCGCGCTCGCGTGGCGAGAGATCGGTTTTCTTCGGCGAACCGCCACGCACCATGTTCGAGCGCAGATCGCCTTCCGCGGGCACGCGGTTGACGGCGCCCGCGAATTCGCCGTCGACCAGAATGATCCGTTTGTCGCCGTCTTTTACTTCCGGAAGAAACTTCTGCACGACCCAGGCTTCGCGGAATGTCACCGAGAACAGATCGAACAGCGATCCGAAATTGAGATCGTCCGGCGAAATGCGGAAAACCGATTCACCGCCTTTGCCGTACAAGGGCTTCATCACGATGTCCTTGTGCTTCGCGCGGAAGGCTTTGATCTCCTCGAGGTCGCGCGTGATCAGCGTCGGCGGCATCAGGTCCGGATATTCCATGACGAACATCTTCTCGGGCGCGTTGCGCACCGAGCGCGGGTCATTCACGACCAGCGTATCCGGCAGCTTCTCCAGAAGATGCGTCGCCGTGATGTAGTGCATGTCGAAAGGCGGATCCTGCCGCATCAGGACGACATCGAAGGAGGCGAGATTCTCGCGCTCCGGTGCACCGAGCGTAAAATGATCGCCGGCCTGATCGCGCACCGTGAGCGGCTGCATACTTGCGAAAACTTGGGTGTCGATCAGCGCGAGCTTTTCGGGCGTGTAATAGGAGATTGCGTGACCGCGTTTCTGCGCTTCGAGCAGCAGTGCGAAGGTTGAATCGCCCGTAATCTTGATCCGCTCGATCGGGTCCATCTGAACGGCGACTTTGAGTGCCACGTCAAGAACTCCTTAGGGTCCACTTCAACTTTATTGAATCAGACTCGTTGCTTATCTGTTTGATTGAGCATGATCTTTTCCGAAAACCGCTTCGTACTTTTCGGGATCATGCTCTAATATTCGGCCTCGAAGGCCGCCTCGATATGACGCGGAAGCCGCTTTGGCGCAATCAGCACTGCGTCGAAACGCAAATCATGGCTCATATGTTCGGGATGCGTTGCCAGCCAAGCTTCGGCCGCCGCGGTGATGCGCTTTCGTTGCCGGGGTAAGACGGATTCCGCTGCGGCATCGAGGCTTATGCGGGTTTTCACCTCGACGAAGACGATGAGGTTGCCGCGCTTTACCACCAGATCGATCTCTCCGACCGGGCTTCTCCATCGCCGCGCCAGTGTCCGGTAACCCTTGGCGGCAAGATAAAGCGCCGCGCGGGATTCCGCCGACACGCCGCGCAGGAAGGCGTCCTTGCGCCGGGCGTTGTTGTCCCGCGGAGCGGTCACTTCTTCTCCGCAAGCGCAAGTGCCCGCGCGTAGATTTCCTTGCGCGGCAATCCGGTATCGGCGGCGACCGCACTCGCTGCATCTTTCAACGAAAGTTTTTCCATCGCGGCCGCGATCTTGCGGTCGATATCGGCGCTGTCGGGTGCGGATTCCGCACCGGGCGGCCCGACCACGATCACGATCTCTCCCTTTGGCGCTCCTGCTTCCTCATAATGAGAAGCAAGCGTAGCAAGCGCTCCCCGCCGCACTTCCTCGAACGCTTTGGTGAGTTCGCGGCAGACAGCAGCATCGCGTGCGCCGAGCGCAAGCGCCATGTCGGCAAGCGAATCGGCAAGGCGCGGGCCGCTTTCATAGAAGATGAGCGAAGCCGGTATCGCACGCAGTTCGGCAAGGCGCGTTTTTCGTGCGCCGCTTTTCGGCGGGAGAAAGCCTTCGAAGAAAAACCGGTCGGACGGCAAGCCCGCCGACACGAGGGCCGCCAAAGCGGCCGACGCGCCGGGGATCGGAAAGACCCGATAGCCGTCCGCAATCGCCGCCTCCACCAGCTTGAAGCCGGGATCGGAAACGAGCGGCGTACCGGCGTCGGAAACCAGCGCTACCGCCGAACCTTTTTCGAGTTCTGCAAGTACGCGCGGCCGCAC
>CAUJKG010000088.1 GCA_963205465.1 Pseudomonadota bacterium
GATGCTCAAGCGCGCGCTTGTGCGCGCCAAAGAGCGCGCAAGCGCGAACTAACGGGGAAGCCAATGGCAAAAACGCACATCACGCTGAAAGTGAACGGTCAGGAAGTGGAAGGGCTGGTCGAGCCGCGCACGCTCCTGATCCACTTCGTCCGCGAGCAGTTGAACCTCACCGGTCCGCATATCGGCTGCGACACCACGCATTGCGGCGCCTGCACGCTTGATATCGACGGCAAGTCGGTGAAGTCCTGCACCATGTTCGCAGTGCAGGCGAACGGCGCTGAAATTCGCACCATTGAAGGCATGGCGAATGCCGACGGCACGCTGCATGCGCTTCAGGAGGGTTTCCGCGAAATGCACGGATTGCAGTGCGGCTTCTGCACGCCCGGCATGATCACGCGCGCCTGGCGGCTCCTGCAGGAAAATCCGAACCCGAACGAAGAGGAAATCCGTTTCGGTATTGCCGGCAACCTATGCCGCTGCACCGGCTATCAGAACATCGTCAAAGCGATCCAATACGCCGCCGCCAAATTGAACGGCGTAACCTATCAGGAGGCCGCGGAATGAACGACCAGACTCCCACCCGCGAACAGCGCATCGCCGCCCTGCAAGGCATGGGTTGTAAGCGCAAGCGCGTCGAAGACGTCCGCTTCACGCAAGGCAGGGGCAACTATGTCGACGACATCAAGCTGCCGGGTATGCTCTACGGCGACTTCGTGCGTTCGCCGCATGCCCATGCGCGCATCAAGAAGATCGATGCAACCAAAGCCAAGGCCGTTCCCGGCGTGCTCGCGGTGCTTACCGCAGCCGATCTGAAGCCGCTGAACCTGCATTACATGCCGACACTCGCCGGCGACGTGCAAGCCGTGCTCGCCGAGGAGAAGGTGCTGTTCCAGAACCAAGAGGTCGCCTTCGTGGTTGCAAACGACCGCTATGCTGCTGCCGATGGCGCCGAACTCGTCGAAGTCGAATACGAAGCGCTGCCGCCGCTGGTCGATCCATTCAAGTCGATGGACAAGGACGCGCCGCTCTTGCGCGAGGACATCAAGGACAAGATGGATGGCGCGCACGGGAAGCGTAAACACTACAATCACATTTTTAACTGGCAGATCGGCGACAAATCCGGCACCGATGCTGCTTTTGCGAAAGCGGAAGTCTCGACCAAGGATCTGATCAGCTATCAGCGTGTGCATCCGTGCCCACTGGAAACCTGCCAGTGCGTCGCATCCTTCGACAAGATCAAGGGCGAACTGACGTTATGGGGCACATTCCAGGCGCCGCACGTGATCCGCACGGTTGCCTCGCTGCTTTCGAAGATCCCGGAGCACAAGATTCATGTGATCGCGCCCGACATCGGCGGTGGTTTCGGCAACAAGGTCGGCGCCTATGCCGGTTACATTTGCTCGATCGTTGCCTCGATCGTAACCGGCCTGCCGGTGAAATGGGTCGAAGATCGTATCGAAAACCTTTCGACGACTTCCTTTGCCCGTGACTATCACATGACGGCGGAGATCGCCGCTACGCGCGAAGGCAAGGTCACGGGTCTGCGCGTGCATGTGCTCGCCGATCATGGCGCTTTCGATGCCTGCGCCGATCCATCGAAATGGCCGGCCGGATTTTTCAACATCGTTTGCGGGTCGTATGATTTCCCGGTCGCGCATGTCGAAGTTGATGGCGTTTACACGAACAAGGCCCCAGGCGGGGTCGCCTATCGCTGCTCCTTCCGTGTCACCGAAGCGGCCTATTGCATCGAGCGTGCGATGGACATCATGGCGCAGAAGCTCGGCATGGATCCCGCCGAATTCCGCATGAAGAACTTCGTCCGCAAGGAGCAGTTCCCCTACCAGTCGTCGCTCGGCTGGGAATACGACTCCGGCGACTATCACACGGCGATGCAGAAGGCGCTTGATGCTGTCGGTTACAAGGGACTGCGCGCCGAGCAGAAGCAAAAGCAGGCGGCCTTCCGGCGCGGCGAGACGCGTGAACTCATGGGCATCGGCGTGATCTTCTTTACGGAGATCGTCGGTGCCGGTCCATCGCGCAACTGCGATATTCTCGGGGTGGCGATGTTCGATTCCGCCGAGATCCGTATTCATCCGACCGGTAGCGTGATCGCCCGCCTCGGCACCAAGTCGCAGGGGCAGGGACATGAGACGACCTATGCCCAGATCATTGCGACCGAGCTTGGCCTGAACGCCGATCTCATCACGGTGGAGGAAGGTAACACCGATACCGCGCCTTACGGTCTCGGCACTTATGGTTCGCGCTCGACGCCGGTCTCGGGTGCGGCGACGGCGGTCGCGGCGCGCAAGATCAAGGCGAAGGCGCAGATGATCGCCGCCCACCTGCTCGAAGTGCATGACGACGATCTGGAGTGGGACATCGATCGTTTCCGCGTGAAAGGCAATCCGGAGCGCTTCAAGACCATGACCGAGCTTGCCTGGGCCGCGTATAACTCTCCGCCACCGGGCATGGAGCCGGGTCTCGAAGCCGTGAGCTATTACGACCCGCCGAACATGACCTATCCCTTCGGCGCTTATATCTGCGTTGCCGATATCGATGCAGACACCGGCGTCACGAAAATCCGCCGCTTCTATGCGCTCGATGATTGCGGTACGCGCATCAATCCGATGGTGATCGAAGGTCAGGTGCACGGCGGTCTCACGGAAGCCTTCGGCATCGCGATGGGCCAGGAAATCCGTTACGATGAGCAGGGCAACGTGGTCACAGCCTCGCTGATGGACTTTTTCTTACCGACCGCGGTGGAAACGCCGAAGTGGGAGACCGACTTCACCGTCACGCCGTCGCCGCATCATCCGATCGGCGCAAAAGGTGTCGGCGAGAGTCCGAACGTCGGCGGCGTGCCGTGCTTCTCGAACGCGGTCAACGACGCCTTTGCGTTTCTTGGCTCGACTCATATCCAGATGCCGCACGATCATTGGCGTACCTGGATGGTAGCGGACAAGCTGGGGCTGCATGCGTGAACTGACCCGCGAACACATAGCGGAGCGGCTCGCCGCCGCCAGCTATATCGCGAGCGGTGACCTCGCGATGGCAGTCTGGCTGATGGAATATCTGAGGCGGCCTCTCCTGCTTGAAGGCGAGGCCGGCGTCGGCAAAACGGAAGCGGCCAAAGCGCTCGCTTCCGTACACGACGCCGAGCTGATCCGCCTGCAATGCTATGAGGGGCTTGATGCCAACGCGGCACTTTACGAGTGGAACTATCAGCGGCAGTTGCTCGCGATCAAGGCGCGCGAGAGCGCAGGCGAAAGCGCCGATGCCATCGAAGAGCATATCTTCTCCGAGCGTTATCTTCTCGAGCGTCCGCTGCTTGCGGCCATTCGCCGGCCGCAGTCTCCGGTTCTCCTGATCGACGAAGTCGACCGGGCGGACGAGGAATTCGAGGCGTTCCTCTTGGAACTGCTTTCGGATTTCCAGGTCACTATTCCCGAGCTTGGCACGATCAAGGCGGTAACTGTCCCGCGCGTCATTCTGACTTCGAACGGCACGCGGGAGCTTTCCGATGCGTTGAGAAGGCGCTGTCTTTATCACTACATCGAATTTCCCGGCGTCGAGCAGGAAGCAAAGATCATCGGTGCGCGTCTGCCACAGGTCGATCGCGCGCTTGCGCAGCAGATTGCGCGGATGGTCGCCGCAATCCGCAAGGAAGACTTGCGGAAGATCCCCGGCGTCGCCGAGACGCTCGATTGGGCCGCGACGCTTGCTGGCCTGCAGATCGCCGATCTGCAGGAGGCGCCGGAAGCCGTGCATGAAACCATGATGTGCCTCCTGAAGACGCACGAAGACCGCTCGCGGGTCACGCGCGAAGTAACCGAGCGGTTGCTCGGCAAGGTGGCGTGACATGGCCGCCGCACGAAAGATTTCCATCGAAGTTATCGGTGCGGCCGCCCGCGAACGGCTGGCGGGCTTCGCGCACACGTTACGCGACAAC
>CAUJKG010000089.1 GCA_963205465.1 Pseudomonadota bacterium
CGATGCGCCGCGCGATATCCGCCCAGGCCGAAGTGCGCTGCGCGGTCACGAGTTCGGTGATATCGTCGAGCGTGATGACATAGCCGTGCTCGCTTTCGTCTGCCTGTTCGGTCGTCACGCGCACGTTGAAGGTACGCTCGCGTCCGCCGCGCGACATCGTCACGGTGCCGTTGACGCGATGATTGTCTGCGAAAGCATCCCGGATCAGCGGCGCAAACTCGGGAATCGCGGAGATCGCGTCCTTGCCGATCATCTCGCCCTCCCGCACGCCGAGAAGCTTCTCTGCGGAACGGTTGAGAATGGTGATGACGCCGAACGCGTTGAGGCCGATCACGCCCGCGCCGACGCCTGCGAGCACCGCTTCGGTGAAGCGGCGGCGCTCGTCGATCTGGTCGCGGGCGCGTACGAGGTCGGAATTCTGCGTGCGCAGCTCCGACGTCATCTTGTTGAAGCTGTCGCCGAGATTGGCGAGATCGCCCTCCGAACGGCGCACCGGCACCTGCACGTAAAGATTGCCCGAGGCGACGAGATCGGCGGCGGTAATCAGCCTGCGGATCGGCGCTACCAGCCGGTTGGCGAAGTTCAGGCCGAACCATACGGCGGAGAGCAGCAGGATCAGCGCGATCACCGCATACATCAGCGCGAAGGCGAGTTGCACGCCAAAGCGGCGCTGTTCGAGACCGCGGTATTCGAGAAGATTGGCTTCGGTCTGCCGCAGATACTGAATGACCCGCGGATCGATCGGCCGGGCAATGTAGAGGTACGTATCCTCGTAGCTTGGCAATGGAATGATCGCGGCGACGTAGTCTGCAGACGGCGGAACATAGACAATGGGCTGCTGCAGCGTCGCTTCCTTCACCACGATGTTCTGCGGGATCAGAAACTCACGCCCGATATTGGTGTCGGCGCGCTCGATCACCGAGAGATCGCCCCGGATCAGGATTGCACTGGGCACGCCGCGAATCTGCGCCTGTGCGGTCAGGATCTTTTGAAAGCGCGGCCGATCCGAATCGTAGAGCGGCTTCAACCGGGCAAGATCGGTAGCCATGGCGACGAGATCTTGCCGGATGCTGAGACCATGTTCGCGCACATAGGTCTCGGCGACCGTGATGGCATTGCCGATGATCGCACGCGTCCTTTGCGAAAACCAACGGTCGAGACCGCGATCAAGCGTAATGCTCGCGATGACGGCGACCAGAATTGCCGGCACTGCGGCGACGAGACCGAAGAGCAGGACGATCCGGCCATGCAGGCGCGCGCCTGCCCGGCCTTTTCGCTGCGCGCGGATGACATTGAAAACTTCCCACGCCACCACGCCCGTCAGCACCAGCACGATCACGCCATTGGCGAGCAGCACGGAAACGACGACGTTATGGGTCGGCGAAATCGGCGTAAGACCGGTCAGGATCAGGAAGGTAACCAGCGCCGACAGCAGCGCGATCACCACAAGAACCGGCGCGAAATAGCTCGCCAACCGCCGCGGCGGCTTCGGAAAAGGCGCGGATTGAGCCGGATGCGCCGGATCGGGAGATGTCAGGGAGTCGGCCATGCACCGCCATCAGGAAGGCCGGACGACCCGGCGGCCTGATGCATACCGACAACACTGGTGCAAAAATGTGACAGACCGCACGGCCACGCCACAAACAATCCCCGGATTTACTGGCTTTTCTACCGGGTCGAGCGGATCACCTGGATGTCCAGGTCCCTGATCTTCTTCCGGAGCGTATTCCGGTTCACACCGAGCAACTCAGCCGCCTTGATCTGATTCCCGCGGGTCGCCGCGAGGGCCGCAGAGATGAGCGGAGTTTCCACTTCGCGCAGAACCCGGTGGTAAAGACCGGGTGGCGGGAGGTTGTCGCCGAACCCGCCGAAGTATTTCGAGAGGTGACGCTCGGCAGAAACGCTCAAGGTCTCGTCTTTCGTAGCCGTCTCCGCGGAAACTTCCGCGACCGGCTGCGCCAGCTCCGCGTCGATGATGGCAAGGCTGATGATTTCCTGCGGATAGAGCGCCGAAAGTCTGCGGACCAGGTTCTCCAGCTCGCGCACGTTGCCGGGCCAGCGGTACCGCCGCAGACGATCCAGCGCAGCAGCCTCGATCTGTTTCTGCGGCAGCCCTTCCCGCGCCGCGAGCATGAAGAAGTGGCGGATAAGATCGGGCACGTCTTCGGTCCGTTCGCGCAGCGGCGGCAGACGAAGCGGAACGACATTGAGCCGGAAGAACAGATCCTCGCGAAACAGCCCCTGCTGAATCAGGATACGCAGGTCCTTGTTGGTTGCCGCAATGATGCGGACGTCGGTCTTGATCGGCGTGCGTCCGCCGACCGTTGTGTACTCGCCCTGCTGGAGCACGCGCAGCAATCGGGTCTGCGCTTCCATAGGCATGTCGCCGATCTCGTCGAGAAACAGCGTGCCGCCCTCCGCCTGTTCGAAACGCCCGATGTTCTTGGTGTTGGCCCCGGTGAACGCGCCCTTTTCGTGTCCGAAAAGCTCGGCCTCGATCAGATCGCGCGGGATCGCCGCCATGTTGATCGGCACGAAAGGTCCCGAACGGCGCTTGCCGTAATCATGCAAGGCGCGCGCAACGAGTTCTTTCCCGGTGCCGCTCTCACCCGAGATCATCACTGTGAGGTCGGTCTGCATCAGCCGCGCGAGCAGACGATAGATTTCCTGCATCGCCGGCGAACGTCCGACCAGCGGAATCGCCTCCATGTCATCGGGCTTGGAAGGCTGAGCACCCGAACGCTTGGGTTCGGATAGCGCGCGGCCTACGATCGCGATCAGTTCTTTCAGATCGAACGGCTTCGGCAGGTATTCATAAGCCCCGTGCTCGGAAGCCTTGATTGCGGTCATGAACGTGTTCTGCGCGCTCATGACAATGACGGGAAGCTCGGGCCGCATCTTCTTCAGGCGCGGCAGCAAACTGAATGCATCTTCATCCGGCATCACGACGTCGGTGATCACCAGATCGCCGTCACCCTGACTTATCCAGCGCCACAAGGTCGCGGCATTGCCACAAGAGCGTACGTCGTATCCTGCGCGCGAAAGCGCCTGACTGAGCACTGTGCGGATCGCCGCATCGTCGTCTGCAACAAGAATGTTTCCAGATGGCATCTGCGCCGTCCTCACTGGTCCGAATGCGGCGTGCTGCCGCTTTGTGAATACGTGGGCATCAACACGCGGAAGGTCGTTCGTCTTGGCTGGCTGTCGCATTCCACGATCCCTCCATGGTCGCCGATAATTTTGGCTACCAATGCAAGTCCGAGGCCGCTGCCGCTGGTCTTGGTCGTAACGAATGGATCAAACAGATGCGGACGAACATCCTCCGGCACGCCCGGCCCGTTGTCGCGGACGCAGAATTCGAGCGGCAGGCTCACACGGGTCGACGCGCCCGGCACGGTGAGCCGCACGCCCGGCCGGAAGGCCGTGCTCAGCAGAATTTCCCCATCGTCGCTGTCACCGATCGCTTCCGCCGCGTTCTTGATGAGATTGAGAAACACCTGCACCAGTTGATCGCGGTTCGCGAAAACCGGCGGCAGCGACGGATCGTATTCCTCGACGAACTTGATGCGGCTCGCAAAACCCGAAAGCGCAAGCTTCTTCACATGCTCCAGCACCGCGTGAATATTCACGGCGTCGCGCTCGATCGGCCGCTCGTCGGAAAATACTTCCATGCGATCGACCAGCTTCACGATGCGGTCGGCTTCGTCGCAGATCAGCCGGGTCAGCGCCCTGTCGCCGTCGTCGGCCGACTGTTCGAGCAGTTGCGCCGCTCCGCGGATCCCGGAGAGCGGGTTCTTGATTTCGTGGGCCAGCATCGACGCGAGCGCGGTAACGGAGCGCGCGGCCCCCCGATGGGTCAACTGGCGGTCGATCTTGTCCGCCATCGTGCGCTCTTGCAGCATGACAACTACCTGTGCCGGGCTCTCCGGCATCGGCGCAACATGGATATCGACGATGCGTTCTCCGCCGTTGCGCGGCGTACCAAGATCGACGCGGTATTCGTTCACGGCTGCGCTGCGGGTTCTCGCCTGTTCGATGAGCGGAAGCAGCGGACTCCCGAACGGCACGATTTCATGAATGCGATGCCGGCGCAGCACCGGCGCACTCGCCTCGAAAAACGCTTCCGCCGCAGCGTTTGCGTTCGCGATGATGCCAGTCGGCGCAATCGTAATTACGGGATGCGGCAAAGCATCGAGCACCGCATCTGCGACGCCGGAAACCTGATCCATCGACTTTTCCGCTCGCGCCATCCTCATGCTGCCGCCTTCCAGCCCAGTTCGTCGAAGGCGTCGCGAATGCCGAGCACGACACGCGCGGGCGAATTCTCCGCAAGCAATTGCGCGCGCCACTGCTTGACCCAATCCGTGGAAAGGTTCACGGCACGGGCCGCCGCTTCCAGCGCCCAGCCGATATGCTTTCGCGCTTCCTTCGAACCGCGCGCGTGACCGTATTGCGCGAGCCATCCGTCATAGAGTTCGACCAGATCGTCGCGCTGGTCTTCCAAAGCAGGATCGCTCGCGCGCACGCCGCTTGCGATATATCGCCCGATCTGTCCCGGAAGCCACGGCCGGCCGCGCGCCGCGCGACCGATCATCACGGCGTCGGCGCCGGATTCCGACAGCATCGCCGCCGCATCTTCGTAGCTCTGCAGATCGCCGTTCGCGACCACCGGAATACGGACCGCTTGCTTCACGCGCGAGATCGCGCGCCAGTTCGCGTTGCCCTTGTAGAATTGTTGCCGGGTACGGCCGTGGACGGTGACCATCTTCACGCCGGCCGCTTCCGCCCGCCGTGCAAGTTCAGGAGCCACGATCGAGTCATCGTCCCAGCCGAGACGCATCTTCACCGTCACCGGGATCTTGACGGCGTTGACCGCGGCTTCGATCAGATGAACGGCGTGATCGACATCCCGCAACAATGCGGCACCGGCCGCGCCGCTGGTCACGCATTTCGCCGGGCAGCCCATATTCAGATCGACGATGTCAGCGCCTGCCCCTTCGGCGATACGGGCGCCTTCGGCAATCCATCGCGCCTCGCAGCCTGCAAGCTGGACCACGTGATGACCCACGGCCTGACCTTCGGCCCGTAGCTGCGCCTCGGGACTTCCGGTGGCCAACCATTCGCAGGCGATCATTTCGGACACCACCAGCCCGGCCCCGTAGCGGTGAGCCATCCGCCGGACCGGCAGGTCGGTGATACCCGCCATGGGCGCTAGAAACGCGCGCGCGGGCACTTCGAGGGAGCCGATCGTAAAGCTGCATGGGCTTGCTGTGCTGCTCAATGTATCCATGCCTAGAAAATAGGCCCGAAATCTCGTGCACATATCTTAATCAAGTCTAGTTCAGAGGCAAGCGCTTTGTTGCAACGCAACTATGGCGACCCCGACGGCGAAATCGGCTAGGAAATTGCCAAATCGGCCTGCTCTCTGGGAGTTTCGGATGGAATTTGCAGCCTTAGTGGTCGCCGGCGGCGGCGGAACCCGGGCCGGAGCCGGCAAACCCAAGCAATTGCGCCTGATCGCTGGCGTGCCGGTTTTGCGGCACTCGCTGCGGTTATTCACAGATCATCGCGAAATCGACGCCGTTCAGGCCGTCATCCGCCCCGAAGACCTCCCGGACTACCAGGCGCTCTCCGCAGACCTGCCGAAGTGCCTTCCGGCCGCAGCCGGAGGCGCGACGCGCCAGGCTTCCGTGCATGCGGGTCTGGAAAGTCTGGTGGCGGCTGCCCCCCGTTTTGTGCTGGTGCATGACGCGGCGCGGCCTTTCGCCGGCAGCGACCTCATCGACCGCGCGATTGCCGCGGTTCGCAAGAACGCCGCTGCGATCCCCGCTATTCCCGTGACAGATACGATCAAGCGCGTCGATGCCTCGGGCAAGATCGTCGCGAATATCGAACGCAATGAACTGCGCGCGGTGCAGACCCCGCAGGCGTTTCGCTTCGATGAACTGCTTGGCGCCCATCGCAAGGCCGCCGCAGAAGGCCGCAGCGATTTTACCGACGACGCCGCCCTGATGGAGTGGGCCGGCGCTACGGTCACGACCTTCGAAGGCAGCACACAAAACATCAAGCTCACGACCGCCGAAGACTTCGTGCGTGCCACGGCTTATGCGGCAAGCGAGCTTGGCGATGTACGAACCGGAACGGGATACGATGTGCATGCCTTCACCGCCGGCGATCATGTAACGCTTGGCGGTGTTTCCATTCCTCACCAACGCGCGCTCTCCGGCCACTCCGATGCCGACGTGCTTTTGCATGCGATGACCGACGCGATCCTCGGTGCAATTGGAGACGGCGACATAGGGCAGCATTTCCCGCCATCCGATACCCAGTGGCGTGGCGCCGACTCTGCCGTCTTCCTGAAATTTGCTGCCGAACAGATCCGCGCACGCGGCGGCATGATCGCCCATCTCAACGGCACCCTCATTTGCGAAGCGCCGAAGATCGGACCGCACCGCGAAGCCATGCGCGCCAGAATTGCCGAAATCTGCGGGATCGAATTGGGCCGCGTTGGCGTTCAGGCCACGACCAACGAAGGTCTCGGCTTTATCGGCCGCAGCGAAGGAATTGCCGCAATGGCGGTCGCAACAATCCGGCTTCCCTGGGGTGCCGTATGATCGACAAGGAAACGAAAGCTGCCGCCCTTCGCGCCTTCGAACAATGCCGCAACCGGGGCTTCACGCTCGCAACCGCCGAGTCCTGCACCGGCGGGCTCGTTGCCGCCGCGATAACTGATATCCCCGGCTCCTCAGATGTATTCGACCGCGGCTTCGTTACCTATTCGAACGAAGCCAAGAAGAAACTACTGGGTGTCAGCGACGACGTGCTGTCGCAATACGGTGCGGTCAGCAAGGAAACCGCCAAGGCGATGGCGCTCGGCGCACTGAATGCCGCGCAGACGAGCCTTGCCGTTTCCGTTACCGGCATTGCCGGTCCAGGCGGCGGCTCTCCGGAAAAGCCCGTGGGACTGGTCCACTTTGCTTGCGCCAGCCGCGAAGGCGTCTTTTACGCGCGCGAATGCCGCTTCGGCGATATCGGCCGCGACGAGGTGCGCCGCCGCTCCGTCATCGCCGCGCTGACGTTGATCGAAGAACTGCTCGGCGCACCACTACGATCCTAAAATTTCTTCCGGATCATCGAGCTGATCAGGTCGGAATAATCGTCGGTCCAGGGCGTAACACCGTTGGCAGCGACCGGCTCCCAACCCTTGCGCTTGGTAAGATGTGCGAGATCGGCCCATGTGCGCGCCAGTACCGCGACGTGCGCGCTCGACTTGTAGTCGGCGGCAAAATTCGTCGCGCTGCTGTCGTATTTCTGGATCGCGACCATGCCTTCCGCCGCACCGACTGCCGCCACGATACCGGACAATTCCAGATGCCGGTTCGAGATATGAAATACAATGATGCCCTTCGGTTTCAACCGCGCGAGATAGCCGGCAACCGCCTCGCGGGTGAGCAGATGAGCCGGGATCGCATCGGAGGAGAAGGCATCGAGAAGAATGACGTCGTACTTTTCTTCCGACGCGGAGAGCGTCAACCGCGCGTCGCCAAGAACGATCCGCATGTCCGGAGCACAGGACGAGAGGAAGCGGAAGCGTTCGGGATCGCGTGCAAGCCTGACGACCTCCGGGTCGATTTCGAAGAAGGTCCAGTTTTCACCCTGCTCGCGATAACACGCGACGCTGCCTGCCCCGAGACCGACGGCTGCCACGCTGAGCGGTTTGTTCAGGGTTTCGCGCGTCACGAGTATGCTCTCAGAGATAGGCCCGCCACGATAATAATAGACCAGCGGCTCGGCCCGGCCCGTGACCGGCGTGCCGTCGGCATTGCGAATGCGCTCGACGCCATGAATGGTGGTGCCGTGAAACAGCAGCCGATACTGCCCATCTGATGAATTCACCACACGATGAACGCCGAAGAAGCTGCGGGAGGTGTCGAAGCTTTTCTGCCCCGGCTGCCAGTTCGCGCTGAATACGAATGCGAGCACCACAAACCCAAACATCGATGCCGGGTTGCGCCGCTGCAGGATCAAGAAGGCCGCGATCAACATCAGGCCAGCCTGAAATACGATCTTCCAGGCATATGAGATCTGAAAATCGGTCGCGATATGGAGGAGGTAAACCAAGGCGGCAAATGCAAGCGGCACAGCCATCGCGCGCAAAGTCTGCTTCACACCGCCCGCAAGAGCGCCGGGCAGTACGAGGACTGCAAGCGCAACGAGGATCGGATATTCGAGCGTGATCGAAAACACGTTGGGCGCAATCAGGCCCGTGAATACGCCGCCGACCACACCACCGATGGAGGTCGCGAGATAGAAATCGGTAAGCTGTTCGGGTGCCGGACGCTTTCGATACAACTCGCCGTGGCAGAGCAGCGTGAGTACGAAAAACCCGATCAGATGCAGGGATATCGTCATGAGCCAATAGGCTCGCTCGCCGCCCATCATGCTGATGGCAAGCGGCGCAACAACGAACGGCACCAGCATCACCACCGTGCTGTGGGAGAGCCATGGCCGTTCGTTGAATACGGCGACGAACGTCAGGAGATAAAGCGCGAGTGGCAAGATCCAGAGAAAGGGCGCTGCCGCCACGTCCGTACTGATGTGCGCGGTGACGGCCACCACCAGACCCGAAGGAATGGCGGCAAGCGCAATCCATGACAAACGCGAAGACCACTTCGGCTTTGCGGCAACCACGGCTGCTTCGCGCGTTGCCATAGCACCGGAAGCAACGACCAGCGCCGACATGGCAATCAGTACGGCAAGGAGCGCGAAGCCTGCCGACCATGCCGCGGTCTGCTCGCGGAGGCGCAAGAACGGCTCAATCAGCGTCGGATAGGCCAGAAGCGCCGTGAACGATCCGAGGTTCGACGCCGCGTAGAGCACATAAGGATTGCCCGCGCGCGGGTGTCCGCTTTCCGCAAACCAGCGCTGCAGAAGCGGCGCGCTCGCCGAAAGCACGGAGAACGGCAACCCGATCGACGCTGCAAACAGCGCGAGCAGCCAGATTTCGATATGGGTTGAAGGCGGCGTGCCGAAACCGTTCGCGATGCCGAGCGGCAGCGTCAGCGCGGCAATGCCAAGCAAAGCGAGATGGATAAATGCTCCATGGCGCAGCGAAAAAGATTTCGTGAGCCAATGGGCATAGGCGTAGCCCAAGAGCAGCGACGCCTGAAAGAACACCAGCGCGACCGACCAGATCGCCGGCGCGCCACCAAGCTTCGGCAGCACCATCTTCGTGAACATCGGCTGCACCGCAAACAAGAGCAGCGCGGATAGAAACAACGTCGCCGCGAAAACGGTCGGCGCTGTGCGAAAGAGATGCGACGAGAGGAACGAACGCCGGCCGGCGAAATCGACTGAGGACATACGGGCTCACAGGATCACGAAAAATGGCCCGAAAATCCTAGCCGCAATCCGTTAAATAGCCTTTACGGGCTTTAGACCGCACTTTCGCGGTAGATTTTGTCCGCCCGCCGTTCGAATGCTTCGGCAAAACGCCGGAACGCGGAATCGAACAATGCCCCCATCACCATACCAAGCATCTTTGAGCGAAACTCATAGGCGATAAAGAAGTCGACCTCCGACAGATGCTCGCTCTCGGGGCGGAAACGCCAACGATTTTCCAGATGCGAGAACGGACCGTCGAGATACTCGACCAGGATCGAGAGCTTCGGCCGGTCCAAAGTCACCCGGCTGGAGAAGGTTTCGCGGATGACTTTATAGGCCACCGTCATGTCCGCGATAATGATCTCGACCCCTTCCGGCTCCCCGCTCCGCTTGCGGACCCTGAGGCTTTCGCACATCGGCACGAATTCGGGATAGCGCTCCACATCCGCCACGAGATCGAACATTCTGGCCGCGGAGTGCTTGACGCGGCGCGCGGTACGATAGGAGTGCATCTTCCTTAGGCGCGCCGGTTGGCGCTCTCGCGTGCGGCGCGCAGTTTCTCGAAGTCTTCGCCTGCATGATGCGACGAGCGCGTCAAAGGCGAGGAAGAAACCATCAGGAATCCCTTGGCGCGTGCGATCGCGGCGTAATTCGAAAATTCATCCGGCGTCACATAGCGCGCAACCGCATGGTGCTTCCGGCTCGGCTGCAGGTACTGACCGATGGTAATGAAATCGACGTCCGCCGAGCGCAGATCGTCCATCACCTGCAAGACTTCGTTCCGCTCCTCGCCCAATCCCGCCATGATGCCGGACTTCGTGAAGATGCGCGGATTCAACTCCTTCGCCCGCTGCAGCAGGCGGAGCGAGTGGAAATAGCGCGCGCCGTGGCGAACTGGCAGGTAGAGCGACGGCACGGTTTCAAGATTGTGGTTGAAGACGTCCGGTGCGGCGTCGACCACGATTTCCAGCGCCCCGTCCTTGCGGAGAAAGTCCGGTGTCAGCACCTCGATCGTGGTCTGCGGATTGCGCGCGCGGATCGCGCGGATCGTCAGCGCGAAGTGTTCCGCACCGCCGTCAGCCAGATCGTCGCGATCGACCGAGGTGACGACTACGTGCTTGAGCGCAAGACGCGCGGTCGCTTCGGCCACCTTCTCCGGCTCATCCCGGTCGAGCGCGCCCGGCAACCCGGTCTTTACGTTGCAGAACGAGCATGCCCGCGTGCAGGTATCACCCATAATGAGGAAGGTGGCGTGCTTCTGTGCCCAGCATTCCCCGATATTCGGGCAAGACGCTTCCTCGCAGACCGTGTGGAGGCCGTTTCCCCGCACCAGGCGAGCCGTTTCACCGAAAGCACCCGGCCCGGGCGCACGCACGCGAATCCAGTCCGGCTTCGGCAAAAAGGCGGTATCCGCCCGGTGCGCCTTCTCAGGATGGCGCGGCCGGGCGTTCTTGTTCAGCGTGTCGATAACAACGGCCATATCGTCCGCGCCTTACCTCACATGCCGGCGCGGCGGGATTGAATCATCCGCCACACGTAAAGAATGATGATGGCGCCAATGCTGGCAGCGATCAGTCCACGCCAGAAGCCGAAAACAGGCACCTGTAGAACATCGGCCAGCTTGTTGCCCACGAAAGCGCCAGCCACGCCGACAAGCAGGTTGGTGAGCAGGCCGTGATTGCTCGAGGTCACCTTTTCTGCAATCCAGCCGGCGATGATGCCGATAAAAAGCGTGAGGAAAAAACCGGCAGTCGGATTGCCAAGCAGCGTTTGCGCGTCGTTCATCGAGATACCCCTTCAGGTGTTAGGTTTGCATTATATATGAATTGCGCGGCCATATGCATCCATCACGCTTTCATGCATCATTTCCGAAAGCGTGGGATGCGGGAAAACCGCATGGATTAGCTCTTCTTCGGTGGTCTCGCAGTTCATGGCGATGACGAAACCCTGGATCAATTCGGTCACCTCCGCGCCGACCATATGGGCGCCGAGAAGTTCCCCGGTCTTCTTGTCGAAGATCGTTTTGACCAGTCCCTCGCTCTCGCCCAGCGCGATGGCCTTACCGTTGCCGGCAAAAGGAAACCGCCCGACCCGGATTTCCCGGCCCTGCTCTTTCGCACGCTTCTCGGTCAGTCCGACCGAAGCGATCTGCGGGTGGCAATAGGTACAGCCGGGGATCCGGTTCTTGTCCATCTTGTGCGGATTCAGTCCCTTGATCGCTTCGACGCAGATCACCCCCTCGTGCTCCGCTTTGTGCGCAAGCATTGGCGCGCCGGCAACATCGCCGATGGCGTAGATGCCGGGGACGCTGGTTTTGCCGTAGCCGTCCGTGACGATCACGCCGCGCTCGATTTTCACGCCGAGCTTTTCCAGTCAGAGGTTTTCAATATTGCCGACGACACCGACGGCGGAAATCGCGCGTTCAAACTCGATGGTCTGGGTCTTGCCTTTGCCGTCGTCGATGGTCGCAACAACCGAGTCGGATTTCTTCTCGAGCTTTGTCACCTTCGCGCCGGACAAAATCTTCATGCCCATCTTCTCGAAACGTTTGCGCGCGAAAGCGGCGATCTCTTCGTCTTCTACCGGCAAAATCTGCGGTAAGACTTCGACGACGGTGACATCCGAACCCATGGTGCGGAAGAACGAGGCGAACTCAATCCCGATCGCTCCCGAACCGATGACGAGCAGCGACTTCGGTATTTTCGGAGCAACCATGGCTTCGAAATAGGTCCAGACCAGCTTGCCGTCCTGCTCGAGCCCCGGCAGCACGCGCGGCCGCGCGCCGGTGGCGACAATGATATGCTTTGCGGTGTAGTCGCCTGGGGCAAGTGCATCTTTTGGCGGCTCGCTCTTCAGCCGCGCATCGGACGCCTTCACGCTGACCGTGCCCGGCGCGGTAATCGTCGCTTCACCCCAGATCACCGAGATCTTGTTCTTTTTCATCAGGAAGCCGACGCCGCCATTCAACTGCTTGG
>CAUJKG010000090.1 GCA_963205465.1 Pseudomonadota bacterium
TGGTGCGGATGAAATTCTCGCGCGACGTATCTGCGAAGCGGCCCTTTAATTCGTTCTTGTCGGAGAAGCTGATGGCATGAACATAAAAGTCGATGGTGCCCCACTGCTTCTTCAGTTCGGCAAACACCGCGTCCACCGTGCTGACGTCCTCCACATCGCAGGGGAGCACGATCTTCGAGCCAACCGATTCCGCGAGCGGCCGCACGCGGCGTTCGAGCGCGTCGCCCTGATAGGTGAAGGCGATTTCCGCCCCTTGCGCCGCGATCGCCTGTGCAATTCCCCAGGCGATCGAATGGTCGTTGGCGACGCCCATGATGACGCCGCGCTTGCCTTGCATCAGTCCTTGCATCGAGTGCTCTTACGCATCCAGTTTCTTGAAGACGAGAGTCGCGTTGGTGCCACCGAACCCGAACGAGTTGGACAGCACACAACCGAGATTCACATTATCCTGCCGCTTGCGCACGATCGGGAGATCCGCAAATTCCGGATCGATCTCGTCGATATGCGCGCTTTCGCAGATGAAGCCGTTGTTCATCATCAGGAGCGAATAGATCGCTTCCTGCACGCCGGTCGCGCCGAGCGAATGGCCGGTCAGCGATTTGGTCGCGGCGATCGGCGGGATGGTCTTGCCAAAGACTTCGCGGATCGCTTCGATTTCCTTCTGATCGCCGATCGGCGTCGAAGTGGCGTGCGGATTGATGTAATCGACTGGAAGCGTCAGCCCTTCCATCGCCATCCGCATGCAACGGATCGCGCCTTCGCCGGAAGGCTGCACCATGTCATAGCCGTCCGAGGTCGCGCCGTAGCCTGCGATCTCGCCGTAAATCTTTGCGCCGCGGGCTTTCGCCTTGGAAAGCTCTTCCAGCACGAGCACGCCCGCACCACCGGCGATCACGAAGCCGTCGCGGTTTTTATCATAAGCGCGGGAGGCCACCGCCGGTTTGTCATTATAGCCGGACGACATCGCTCCCATGGCGTCGAATAGCACGGAGAGCGTCCAGTCGAGATCTTCGCAGCCGCCGGCAAACATCGTGTCCTGCTTGCCGTTCTGAATCAGTTCATAGGCGTTGCCGATGCAGTGATTGGAAGTCGCGCAGGCCGACGAGATCGAATAGTTGAAACCCTTGATCTTGAACCAGGTCGCGAGCGTCGCACTCGCGGTCGAAGACATCGCCTTCGGCACGGCGAAGGGGCCGACCCGCTTCGGGCCTTTTTCCCGCGTGGTCTGCGCGGCTTCGACAATGGTCCGGGTGGAAGTACCGCCGGAGCCCATGATGATGCCGGTCTTCGGATTGGAGATGTCGCCTTCCTCAAGGCCAGCGTCACGGATCGCCTGATCCATCGCGACGTGATTCCAGGCGGTGCCGCCGCCGTGAAAGCGCATGGCGCGGCGATCGACGATCGCAGCCGGGTCGAGCGTCGGTGCGCCCGCGACCTGACTGCGGAATCCCATCTTCGATTGATCCTCGGAAAAGGAAATGCCGCTCTTGGCTTCGCGAAGCGAAGCGAGCACCTCCTGGGTGTTGTTGCCGATGGACGAAACGATGCCCATTCCGGTGACGACGACCCGCCGCATTTCCCTTACCTCTTCTTTTTTGCTGTGAACGCGCGCTGCCGCGTTCTCAAGCCGTTACCGCGTCCTTGAACAGGCCAACTTTCATATCGCTTACGCGATAAACGACTTCGCCGTCGGCCTTAAGCCAGCCGTCGGCAATGCCGAGCACGAGCTTGGAACGCATCACACGCTTGAACTCGACCCCGTAAACGAGCTTCTTCACGGTCGGCTGAATCTGTCCGGTGAGTTTCACTTCGCCGACGCCGAGCGCACGGCCGCGCCCTTCGGCACCTGACCACCCGAGGAAGAAGCCAACCAGTTGCCACAAGCCATCAAGGCCGAGGCAGCCCGGCATCACCGGATCGCCTTTGAAGTGGCATTGGAAAAACCAGAGATCAGGCTTCACGTCCATTTCGGCGCGGACGTAACCCTTGCCGTTTTCGCCGCCGGTCTCCGAAATCTCGGTGATGCGGTCGAACATCAGCATGGGCGGCAGCGGAAGCTGGGCGTTGCCAGGACCGAACATTTCTCCACGCCCGCAAGCGAGCAAATCTTCATAGGCAAAACTTGAGCGCCGCTCGGTCATGTTTCCTCGGTCTGTTTCCGCCCGTTATCTCGTAATCTGCGTAGCAAAGGTGAAGCGCCAACGGAAGCCGGGCCAACGCCGCAGCTAACCAATTAATAAACCATGGTTTTTTTAGATTATTGCGTCCGCTGCCGCCAACACCTATTATAGTGCATGACCAAACGCCAGCCGGGGAAGCCTGTTTTTCCGCGCAAGCCATCTTGGTTACACCCAAACCTGTGCAAGTAACGGTATCTAAGATGGTCGAGACCACCAACCAGCCCAATCCGCGCTTCGTCTTCCAGGAAGAAGAGATGACGCTTCCCGTAGAACGCCTCCGCGTCGAGCAGCCGGCAGGCCGCCGCACCGGCTGCCCGTTCCATGACGTGCGCGAGATGCTTCGCGAGGTGGGCCTGCGCCCGACGCGGCAGCGGCTGGCGCTGGGCTGGCTCCTCTTCGCCAAAGGCGACCGCCACATCACGGCGGAATCGCTGCACGAAGAAGCACTGCGCGCCCGCTTCCCGGTTTCGCTCGCGACCGTTTACAACACGCTGCACCAGTTCACGGAAGTAAGCCTGCTGCGCGAAGTCGCGGTCGACGGTTCGAAGACCTATTTCGACACCAACGCTTCCGACCATCATCACTTCTACGTCGAGGGCCAGAGCGAACTGCTCGATATTCCCGGCGCGGAAGTCATGGTCGACCGTCTGCCGACGCCGCCGGAAGGCTTCGAGGTCGCGCGGGTGGATGTCGTGGTGCGGCTGCGCCGCAAGCAGCCCGCATAACGTCCGGCCGTTTCAGAAGCTCTTATTCGACGACTTCATCCGGATAGACGCCCCACAGGAGCGTCTGCAGGATATAGCCGTCGAAGCGATCCCCTGAGATCCGGCACCAGTTTTTTGCGCAGGCTTTGACACTCGCCACGACGCCGGGCTGCAACTCGGCGATCAGGCGGCCTTCGCCATTGGCTTGCTGGTAAACCGGAACTGTTTTCGCGCCGGTATTGGCGCGCACGATTGCCGTGCGCCGCCCCGACAGCATGGCCTGATGCACCCAGCCGTCGGCGCCGTCCGAATCGCGGATGCGCCGCCAGTTCTCGAACTCGGCAATGATCTCCACCGGCAGGCCGGCGCGGGCGAAGGTCCAGCGGATATCGTGGTTCTGGCTCGGGCCGTTGCGGACATGCACCTTGTCGGCCCGCAAGCTGACAAAGCGCGGCACCGGCAGCTTGTTCTGGTGTTGCGCGGCGGCGGGAACCGCAAAACCCGCGGCAAAAACCGCCGCGGCAAGAAGGACGCGTAGTTTAATCTGCATTCCCGTTCCGTACTGCCCTTACGTCCCCAAGCATCAAAAGATCGCCGCGACACCGCAATGTCAATAGCGAGCGGTTACCCTTACGGGCAGCTTTGAGTTTCCAAAAACCCTCTGCTAGACAACCCTAGGAACGGCCGGCGTGAGCCAGGCCATCTTGTTGTGATTGCAGGCCAAGGCGGGATACGCGATGCCGAAGAAAAAGCCGCTCGTCGTTGTGACCCGGCGGCTTCCCGACATGGTTGAGACGAGGATGCGCGAACTTTTCGACGCGCGCCTGAACGTCGAAGACCGCGCCATGAGCCAGACCGAGCTCGCCGAAGCGGTGAAGATGGCGGACGTGCTCGTGCCGACGATTACCGACCGCATCGATAACGGCGTGCTCGCGCAGGCCGGGCCCAATCTCAAGCTGATCGCGAACTTCGGCAATGGTGTCGATCATATCGATGTTGCGACCGCACTTGCGCGCGGCATCACGGTGACGAATACGCCCGGCGTGCTGACGGAAGACGTCGCCGACATGACGATGGCGCTGATCCTCGCGGTGCCGCGGCGGCTCGCGGAAGGTTCGACCTTGCTGACCGCAGAGGACGAATGGCACGGCTGGTCGCCGACCTGGATGCTCGGCAAGCGCATGGCGGGCAAACGGCTCGGCATCATCGGCATGGGACGCATCGGTTCTGCGGTCGCGCGCCGCGCCAAGGCGTTCGGCCTGCAGATTCACTATCACAACCGCCGCAAAGCCGCGGCCGATCTCGAGGAAGAACTCGAGGCAACTTATTGGGAGAGCCTCGATCAGATGCTCGCCCGGATGGACATCGTATCGGTCAACTGCCCGCACACGCCGGCCACGTATCATCTTCTGTCGGCACGCCGGCTGAAGCTGATGAAGCCCGAATCCTATATCGTGAATACCGCGCGCGGCCACGTTATCGATGAAGGTGCGCTCGCGCGCATGATCGAGGCGAACGAACTCGCAGGCGCCGGCCTCGACGTGTTCGAGGAAGAGCCCGCGATCAATCCCAAATTGCTGAAGCTCGCGCGCAACCATAAGGTCGTGCTCTTGCCGCATATGGCGTCGGCCACCAGCGAGGGCCGCTTCGACATGGGCGAGAAGGTCATCGTCAACATCAAGACCTTCATGGATGGCCACCGCCCGCCCGACCGCGTGCTGCCGTCGATGCTCTAAACGGCAGGCATGCTCGACCACGTTTCCCTGATCGTCGGCGATCTTGCCCGCGCCGAAAAATTCTACGACGCAATCATGCGAGCGCTCGGGTATCCGAAAGTCGTGCGCGACGAAGACCGCATCGGCTATGGCGAGCGCTCTTCAGCCGAGCATCCGGAACGCTGTTACATCTCCATTCGCGGCGGGCTGCCGAAGCGTTCAGAATCACGCCGCCACTGGGCGTTTCGCGCGCCTTCGCGCCAGGCGGTGATTGCTTTTCACAAAGACGGTCTTGCGAACGGCGGCATGGACGACGGCGCGCCCGGCCTGCGCGATTATCACCCGCATTATTTCGCGGCGTTCCTGATCGATCCGGACGGCAATAGACTGGAAGCGGTCTGCCACCGGGCGGAAAGCTAACGCGCTTCGCGCGATAACGTCTGCGTGGACGCGCTTCCCGACAACGGATTCTCCGGCGACCATTCATAGCGCAGCGTTTCAAAACGCATGTTGCGCAGGTCCATCATCAGCAACCTACCGACCAGACTCTCGCCAAAGCCGACGATCGCGCGGAGCACCTCGACTGCGGCCATGGTCCCGGCGACGCCAGCAATCGCGCCCAAGATTCCGGCCTGCTCGCAGGCGGGAACCGTCCCTTCCGGCGGCGGCTCAGGGAAAAGGCAGCGATAGGTCGGGTTCGGCTTGCCATCCGGTCCCTGTTCGTGCGCACGGATCGTGGTCAGCGTCGCATCGAAGACTCCGAGTGCCGCCGTCACCAGCGGTTTCCGCTGATGAAAGCAGGTGTCGGATACGAGATAGCGGGTTTCGAAATTATCCGAACCGTCGAGCACGATGTCGTAGTTCTTGATGATCCGTGCCGCGTTGCCGAGCGTCAGCCGTTGCTCATGCACTTCGACATTGACGTGCGGATTGAGCCGGGAAACGGCGAGCGACGCGCTCTCTGTTTTCGGGCGGCCGATATGCGAGGTCGCGTGCAGCACCTGCCGCTGCAAATTCGAGAGTGAAACCTTGTCGTCGTCGACGATACCGAGCGTGCCGACACCGGCCGCCGCCAGATAGAGGATCGCGGGCGAAC
The DNA here is from genome assembly GCA_963205465.1 of Pseudomonadota bacterium. Lineage (GTDB taxonomy): Bacteria > Pseudomonadota > Alphaproteobacteria > Rhizobiales > Xanthobacteraceae. Next base: position 5,696 of record CAUJKG010000090.1, read on the forward strand.
CGATGCCGCCGGCCCCGATCGAGAGCACCCGGGCCGCCCTGAGCTTCTGCTGCCCCTGCCCGCCGACCTCACGCAGCACGATGTGGCGCGCGTAACGCTCAAGTTCCTCCGGTGACAGCGCCATGGTGCAAGCCTCGCAATTCTTCCCAAGTTCAGCCTATCATGACGGCATGGCAGCGAACGAGCGTCTCCGCTTCCGGAATGCCAGCCTTGCCGTGCTCGCCGCGGCGGCCTTGAGTTTCGCCGCGCCTGCCGCTTTGGCCCAGATCAACGAGCGCTGCCCGCGGCTGGTTTCGACGCTGCCCAGCCCTTTGCAACAGGTTTCGCTCCGGCTGGTGCAGCAAAAGGCTGAAACACCCGTCAACATCACCTTCATCGGCCACGCCACCTTCCTGATCGAAAGCCCGGGCGGCATCAAGATCGCGTCCGACTACAACGATTACGTGCGCCCCGACGCGGTGCCCGATATCGCGACCATGAATCGCGCGCATTCGACCCATTACACGCTCTCGCCCGATCCTGCGATCAAGCACGTGCTGCGCGGCTGGGGCGAGAACGGCGCGGAGGCGAAACACGAGCTGACGCTCGGCGACGTTTATGTGCGCAACGTGCCGACCAATATTCGCGACTGGCAGGGCGGCACCATCTACGGCCAGAACTCCATTTTCGTGTTCGAGATCGGCGGGCTTTGCATCGCACATCTCGGGCATCTGCATCACACGTTGACCGCGGCACACCTCGACGCGCTCGGCCGCATCGATGTCGTACTGGTGCCGGTCGACGGCTCGTTCACGCTCAATACCGACGGCATGGTCGAAGTCTTGAAACAGATCGACGCACCGGTCGCGATCCCGATGCATATGTTCGGCGAAGCGACACTACAGCGCTTCCTGGAAAAGATGGGGCAGATTTACGAAGTGCAGCGGCATCCTTCCCGCAGCATCATGTTTTCGCGCTCGACCATGCCGAAAGGCCGGACGATGATCGTGCTGCAGGGGCGATAATCGGCTTCCTCATGGTTCGAGACGCGCGCGTTTTGCGCTCGCTCCTCAGGATGAGGCTGAGCGATCAAATATCCACGTTCGCCGAGAGCGCGTTGTCCTGAATGAAGATGCGGCGCGGTTCGACCTCGTCGCCCATGAGCTTGGTGAAGAGCTCGCCGGCCTCATCCACTTCCTTCACCTTCACCTGCAACAGCGAGCGCGCATTGATGTCGAGCGTGGTTTCCCAGAGCTGCTCCGGATTCATCTCGCCGAGACCTTTGTAGCGCTGGAGCGAAAGTCCCTTGCGGCCGACATTGACCACGGCGTCGTAAAGCCCGGTCGGGCCGAACACCATGGTTTCGTCTTCCTTGCGCACGAGCCTCGCGGGCTTGGCGTAGACTTCCTGCAGGTGGGCGGCCATCTGGTCGAGCTTGCGGGCATCCAGCGAATTCAGGAACGCCTGATCGATGTTCACGACTTCCTTCACGCCGCGTAGCGTGCGCGTGAACTTGAAGCCATGCTCGTCGGAAGCACCTTCCCAGCCCCGCTCGGTTTCGTCCGAGAGCGTGTCGAGCCTTCTCGCCACATAGGCCGCGGCCTGATTGGCGCTCGTGGCATCGGCTAGAACTTCGAGCGACAACGCTCCCGCAATCGCGATCTGCTCCACCACCCGGCGGTCGTAGCGCGGATGCAAGCCGCGCAAAGTCGAGCGCGCGTTGCGCGCTTCCGCGATGACCGCGGCGAGATCGGCACCCGTGCGCGTCTCGCCGTTCGCGAGCTTCAAGGCAGCCTCGTCGAGGCCCCCGTCGATCAGATAGTCGTCGAGCGCGCGCTCGTCTTTCAGATATTGCTCGGAGCGGCCCTTCATCACCTTGTAGAGCGGCGGCTGCGCGATGAAGAGATGGCCGTTCTCGATCAACTCCGGCATCTGGCGGAAGAAGAACGTGAGCAACAGCGTGCGGATATGCGCACCGTCGACGTCGGCGTCCGTCATGATGATGATCTTGTGATAGCGCAGCTTCGAGACGTCGAAGTCCTCGCGGCCAATGCCGGTGCCAAGTGCCGTGATAAGCGTGCCGATCTGCTCGGAGGTCAGCATCTTGTCGAGACGCGCGCGCTCGACGTTCAGGATCTTACCGCGCAAGGGCAGCACCGCCTGGAACGAGCGATCGCGCCCCTGCTTCGCGCTGCCGCCTGCCGAGTCACCCTCGACGATGAAGAGTTCGGATTTCGCCGGATCGCGCTCCTGACAATCGGCAAGCTTACCGGGGAGTGACGCGATGTCGAGCGCACCTTTGCGGCGCGTGAGTTCACGCGCCTTGCGCGCCGCCTCGCGGGCAGAAGCCGCTTCCACGACCTTGCCGACCACGGCTTTCGCTTCCTGAGGCCGCGTCTCGAGCCATTTCTGCAGCGCCTCGGACACGATGGTCTCGACCACCGGCCGCACTTCGGAGGAGACGAGCTTATCCTTGGTCTGCGAGGAAAACTTCGGGTCCGGCACCTTCACCGAAAGCACGGCCGTCAACCCTTCGCGGCAGTCTTCGCCGGAGAGCGACACTTTCGCCTTGCCCGCGATGCCGGACGATTCCGCGTAGCTGATGACCTGCCGCGTGAGTGCGGCCGCAAAGCCGGTGAAGTGCGTGCCGCGGTCACGCTGCGGGATGTTGTTGGTGAAGCAGAGCACCGCCTCATGATAGCTGTCGTTCCACGAGATCGCGCATTCGACGCCGATGCCGTTGTGCTCGGCCTTGATCATCACCGGGCTCGAGACCAGCGACTGCTTGGTGCGGTCGATGAACTTCACGAAGGCTTCGACGCCACCTTCATAGAGCATCTCATCGACCTTCGGCTCCGGCCCGCGCAGGTCCGACAGGATGATGCGCACGCCGGAGTTCAGGAATGCGAGTTCGCGCAGGCGATGCTCGAGCGTCGCGAAATCGAATTCGATCTTGGAGAAGGTTTCCTTGCTCGGCAGGAAGGTGACCTTGGTGCCTTTCTTGCCGGCGGCATCGCCAACGACCTTCAGCGGCGCTTCCGCGTCGCCGTGGCGGAAGCGCATGGCGTGCTCCTTGCCGTTCCGCCAGATCGTCAGATCAAGATATTCGGAGAGCGCGTTGACGACCGAAACGCCGACGCCGTGCAGACCGCCGGAAACCTTGTAGGAATCCTGGTTGAACTTTCCGCCGGCATGCAGCTGGGTCATGATGACTTCCGCCGCGGAAACACCTTCGTCCTTATGGATATCGGTCGGGATGCCGCGGCCGTTGTCGGTGACGGTGCAGGAGCCGTCGGCGTTCAGCGTGACGGTGACTTCGGTGGCGTGGCCCGCGAGCGCTTCGTCGATTGCGTTGTCGACGACCTCATAGACCATGTGGTGCAGGCCGGAGCCGTCGTCGGTATCGCCGATATACATACCGGGACGTTTGCGGACCGCATCAAGCCCTTTGAGGACCTGAATGGAATCCGCGCCGTATTCGGCGGGTGTGGTGCTGCCGGCAGCCTGAGCCATGGGGTGATTTTCCGTCGCGATTCGCGGCTGATTTGCCGCGATGATTTTACCTCATATGGGGAGGCAAACCTTGCGAAAAAATGGCCCCGTGGCGGGTATTTTCGGCCTCGCAAGCCATTGAAAAACAAGCCTGTTTTCAGCTGCTGAAAGCGCCGTTCCGCAAGCATTCGCGGGACCGCGGTAAAGCACGCGCTGTCCTTGATTCTTTTTGGCAGCCGGGAAGGCCGCTCACGCGATCCGGACAGCTTCCCCGGGGCTTACCCGAAACCGCGCGGCGCCTTTTTCCAGTGCCTCGAAGGCGCTTTCGTCGACGCCGGTCACGAGCACCTGTGCGCCGAGCGTATCGAGCGAGGCAAAGAGCGCGGCGCGGCGCTCCGCATCCAGAAATGCCGCGACATCGTCCAAGAGCACGATCGGCGCAAAGCCATGCATCGCGGTGACGAGACGCGCATGCGAAAGGATCAGGCCGACCAGAAGTGCCTTGCGCTCCCCAGTCGAAGCGCGCGCCGCTTCGATCCCCTTCTCGGCATGGCGCACGATCAGGTCGGAACGATGCGGGCCTTCGAGTGTGCGGCCGGCCGCGCGGTCGCGCCGACGATTATCGAACAGCCGCGCGCGATAGCGCTCCTCGACTTCGGTCGCGCTTTCGCTCTGCAAGGCCCGCTCCACTTCACCATCGAGCGCAATCTGCGCGGTGGGGAAGCCGGTTGCGGACGCGCGGTTCGCTTCGATCTCGGCGGCAAGCCGCTGCACGGTCTCGGCACGCGCGGCCGCGACGGCGACGGCGAGTTCCGCGACCTCATGCTCAATCGCGTCCATCCATTTCCTGTCGAAGTTCGGCTCTTCCAGCAGGCGATTGCGCGAACGCAGCGCGCGATCGAGCGCCGAAACGCGGCCCGCATGTTCAGCGTCGATCGCAAGCACGAGCCGGTCGAGAAAGCGGCGGCGTTCGCCCGCCGCACCCAGAAACAGTCCATCCATCTCGGGGATGAGCCAGATCACCCGCAGATGCTCGGCAAATGCCGTTGCCGAAGAAACCGGCTCGCGATCAATGCGCGAGCGGCGCGACGGGGTCTCGCCTTCCGCCGGAGCATCGATACCGGTGCCGAGGAGCGCCTCGCCCAGCGCGCCATCGATCTCGGCCGCAACCGCCCAGGAGCCGTCGCCTTCGGTTGCGGCGACGTCTTCGAGCGTCGCACGGCGCAAGCCGCGGCCGGGCGTGAGAAAAGACACCGCTTCGAGGATGTTGGTCTTGCCCGCGCCGTTCTGACCAAGAAACAGCGCGGTGCGGCCCTCAAGATCGAGCGCCGCCTGCCGATAAGAACGGAAGTTGGAAAGTTTGAGCTTGAGAAGGCGTGCGTGCGGGATCACGGTTTGACGCGCGAAGGAAATGCCCTTCGCACCTAGACCCGCATCGGCATCAGCACATAGAGCGCGCCGTCGCCTTCCATGTCCTCGATCAGCGTCGGCGAACCGGGATCGGCCAGCTTCAGCCGCGCCTTCTCGCCACCAACCTGCTGCAGAATGTCGAGGAGGTAACGACCGTTGAAGCCGATATCGAGCGCTTCCGCGCCATATTCGACTTCAAGCTCTTCAATCGCCGAGCCGGAATCCGGATTGATGACCGAGAGCATGAGTTTGCCGTCGGTCAGCGCGAGCTTCACGGCACGGCCGCGCTCGCTCGAAACGGTGGAGACGCGATCGACCGCCGACATGAACTCGCTCTTGTCGACGACGAGCGTCTTGTCGTTGCCGGCCGGGATCACGCGGGCATAATCCGGGAAGGTGCCGTCGATCAGTTTTGAGGTCAGCACCACGTTGCCGAGCGTGAAGCGGATCTTGCCCTGCGACAGTTCGATGGTGACTTCCGCCTCGGCGTCCTCGATCAGCCGTTGCACCTCGCCGACCGTCTTGCGCGGCACGATGACGCCGGGAATGCCGCTCGCGCCCTTGGGCAGCGCCAGATCGACCTGCGCCAGCCGATGGCCGTCG
>CAUJKG010000091.1 GCA_963205465.1 Pseudomonadota bacterium
GCGGTGGTGACGGCGTTCCAGCGCCATTTCCGTCCCGCGCGCGTCGACGGCATTGCCGATCATTCGACGCTGCGCACGCTGGAGCGGCTGCTCTCCTCGCGCCCGCCGCGCTGATCGCATGGTTCCGCGCCGCCACAATTGATGGCATCGGCGGAACCCACTGCAAAAAACCGAAAAAGCCCGATACCGCAGCGTAATTTCCTCGCCCTTGGACAGATTAAGGCCCCATTTGGGATGGCATCTCTGTCCTAACGAATACGGGGACACGAGGATTCATCTCGAAATGAAGATTTTCCGACTGGCGCTGCCTGCTGCAGCGCTTGCCGCCGCAGTGAGCTGGCATGCCGCCGCTGCGGAAGAAAATCCGGTGCGTCAGTTCTTCAACGAAGAGTTCACGCCCGCCGCAGCACAACCGGCCAGTGATGAAGACCGGCCCGCTCAAGTTGCGAATGTCGAACCCGAACAACAGAACAAAAAGCAGAACGGCAATCCGTGGAACGGATTGACCACCGCCGCGGTCGCGCCGGTTCGCGCCATTGCGCCCGTGATCAGCACCACCAACGCGCAGCTTGTAGCACTCGTCGACAAGCACGCTGCCGTACACGGCCTGCCTGCCGCGTTTGCGCGCGCGATCGTGCAGATCGAAAGCAAATTCAATCCCCGCGCGACCGGCCGTCAGCGCGAAGTCGGTCTCATGCAGATCAAGTACGAGACCGCGCGCGGCATCGGCTTCACCGGTACGCGCGAAGAACTCTACGACCCCGATACGAATCTGAAGTGGGGCATGAAATATCTCGCCATGGCCTGGAAGCTCGGCGGCAACACGCCCTGCGGCGCGGTCATGAAATATCAGGGCGGTCACCGCGTAACCCGCATGAGCCCGGCGGCGAGCGCCTATTGCACCAAGGTAAAGAGCCACATGGCGGCGACGCGATAAGCGCCTTTCCCAACGCGAACCAAGCCCTCGCCTCGCACGGGGGCTTTTTTCTTGACCGCGCGCGACCACAGCGCCATCTAACCATTCGTCAGTCGGCCGGGCAGCCGCGGCGTTCAACGCGTCGAGGAAAGTCCGGGCTCCATGAAGATACGGTGCCGGATAACGTCCGGCGGGGGCGACCCTAGGGAAAGTGCCACAGAGAACGAACCGCCGCGCTCCGCGCGGTAAGGGTGAAAAGGTGCGGTAAGAGCGCACCGCGCGCCTGGCAACAGGAGCGGCACGGCAAACCCCACCGGGAGCAAAGCCAAATAGGGATGGCGCGGCTCTTTAAGAGCCGGTCGGTCTTCGGACCAGCCGTCCGGGTTGGCTGCTTGAGGCGTCCGGCGACGGGCGTCCCAGAGGAATGGCTGCCACGTGGGGGCAACCCCGCCATACAGAACCCGGCTTACAGGCCGGCTGATGCAGAAAGACCGAGAAGGCCCGGCGGGACCACCGTCGGGCCTTCGCCCTTCCAATTTGATGAAAATCAGCGGTATTAAATTACCTTATTCACACCCTCTTTCCAGGGAACAACCCTGCATGAACAGGCGTTAAGGTGCCACGTTCGACTTTAGGTGCATTTTCCGCTTCCCAAGGGACCCGCCGGCTGGCAGCCTTGGGATCAGCGCAACCAAAGGGGAGACTGAACATGCTTCTCACCCGTAGGATTGACGTACTGGCGATCGTCGCCTCCTTTGCTTTCATTGGGGCGATCCTGCTCGGAATGTTCTGAGCCTGTGAATTTCAGTTCGATTGCGTAGGCGCCGGACAGCAGCCGCTTTCCGGCGCTTTGTTTTATGAAGAACCACAACCAGAGCGAGTATTTACTATTAAATACAATTAGAGATGACAGGAAGCACTCTTCGGTTACTCTACTTTCAGATGTGGCGATGAATTGCGCAACTTAAGCGCTTAGTGGAGTAACCTGGATGAAACGCATTGTTCTTTGCACCGCCGCTGCCCTGCTCATGGCCGTCGCTCCTGCCGCCGCCGGCGGCAAAGGCGGCCACCACGGCGGCATGCAGAGCGTGAACGCCAACGTGAATCTCGCAACCGGAAAAGGCGGCCTGCTCGGCGCATTGGTCGGCACGCTCCGCGGCCACAACGGCGTCAACCTGAACGCGAACGTTACGACCCCCAAAGGCGGCCTGCTCGGCACGATTCTCGGCGGCCGTTAATCCCAACCCCGCCCTGAACTGCCGGAGCGTCTAACCCCTCCCCGCCGCTTCCGGCAGCCGTGACGAAACGCTCCCCCCGGGCGTTTCGGCGGGCGAAGCGCTCCCCTCTGCTTCGCCCGCAATTATTTTTTGGGCTGCGGCCCGAAGCGCCTGGTGAGCGCGAGGGTGGCGACCACGCCTTCCGCCTCCGCGCCCGAAATCAACAGCGATTTCGAAAAGCCGACCTCACCAGCAAGCGAAATATCGTTGTCGAAGTCTCTTCTCACCTCGATACCCGCGGTACGGGTCCGGGAATAGAACGGCGAGTCCCAGTATTCACGCGAGAGCATGCGCGCGAAGATCCCCGCCGCGGTCTTGCCGCCGATCTCACGAATCAATTTCGCATGCGCTGCGGTGTTGATCGTCACCGGGGATATCGGGAAGCTCGTATCTTCCGCGCTGCGCGCGAGTGCTGCCTCCCCGCTCCACTTGTCCCACGACGCGGCAACCGACGCCTCGAACAGAATGGCCTTCACGTCGGAAAAGTCGGCGTCGCGCGAAGCGGCACGAAAATAGGAAACCGCACCTGCGAAGCTGAAGTTCTCGCCATTGAACTTTGCATAGATCGCAGGCTGGACACGATCGTTGTCACGCCGGAAGCCGAACAGATCGAATTCACTTTCATATTTCGTCTTCGAGACGGCAAGCGAAACGCCGATCTCGGCTTTATCCTTCACATAAGCCACGCCTGGCGTGATCGTGCCGCGCAGATATCGCAACGGCTCGGGCAGAAAATCACCAAGCAGCACGTTCAGTTCGTTGAGCGAGGCAACCTTGAGATCACCGGCCACGAACGGCCGCCACGCGCCGCCGATCCATTGCAGATGCACGCGCTGGTTCGCGCCCGCGCTTTGCGTATCGTAGGAGGAGAAATGCACGAGCGTCGTGGTGGCGTCGAACGAAAGGTCGTTCTGCCCCTTGTTCGCGAACCGCAACCGCAGCCGGTAATTTTGCAGCGGATCGAAGCCCGTTTCGCGATAGCGCACGCCGCTGGCTTCCGCGCTTGCGCCTGTAATCCATGCGCCGTTGTCCTTGCCGTAAGCGGCGGCAACATCCAGCGCGGCGAGCGGTGAGCCATGCCCGCGCGGCGCGAGCAGCGGATTGGAATCGTAGCCGCCTCGCAGCCGGAAACTCGCTGCGAATTCTTCTTCCGCGATTGCCGGCGAAGCAATCAGAACGGCAACCAGAAAACTCGTCCACGCCCGCATAGGCACGGGAACATAAGCGGGTAACGATAATCGCCCGCTAAAAAACTACTTGGCACAGATTAGAGTGGCGCAGATTACTCCGCCGCCTCGCGCGGGATGCGCGCCGGATCGTAGGAGAGTAACGGCGCAAGCCAGCGCTCGGTCTCCGCAATCGTCCAGCCCTTGCGCGCGGCGTAATCCTCCACCTGATCGCGGTCGATCCGGCCGACGCCGAAATAGGCGCTTTCGGGATGCGAGAAATAAAGCCCCGACACCGCCGCCCCCGGCCACATCGCGTAAGACTCGGTGAGCTGCACGCTGGTCGCCTTGGTCGCGTCCAGGAGCTTGAACAGCGTCGCCTTCTCGGTGTGGTCAGGCTGCGCGGGATAACCCGGCGCCGGACGGATGCCGCGATACTTCTCGAGGATCAGATCCTCGTTGCTGAGCGTCTCATCCGGCTCGTAAGCCCAGAACTCTTTGCGCACGCGCTGGTGCATGCGCTCGGCAAAGGCTTCGGCAAGACGGTCCGCGAGCGCCTTCACCAGGATCGCGTTGTAGTCGTCGTTCTTCTTCTTGAACTCGTCGGCCTTCTCATCCTCGCCGATCCCGGTAGTGACGACGAAGCCACCCATATAGTCCGGCACTTTGGTCTCGACCGGCGCAACGAAATCGGAGAGCGCAATATTCGGCCGCTCGTCGCGCTTGGGCATCTGCTGGCGCAGCGTGTGGAAGGTCGCGAGCTTTTCTTTCCGCGTATCGTCCTTGTAGAGCACGACATCGTCGCCGACCGCATTTGCAGGCCAGAAGCCGATTACCGCGCGCGCCTCGAACCATTTTTCCTTGACGATACGGTCGAGCAGCGTGGTCGCATCTTTATAAAGCGTGCGCGCAGCCTCGCCCTGCTTCGGGTCGTCGAAAATCTGCGGATAGCGCCCGGTAAGTTCCCAGGACTGGAAGAACGGGGTCCAGTCGATCAGCGGCACCAGTTCGGCGAGATCGTATTGCACAAACTCTTTGGTACCGAGGAAAGCGGGCTTGTGCGTTTCACCGCCCGAGAATTCAAGCTTGAGCTTGTTCTTCCGCGCGTCCTCGATCGAGATGCGGCGCTGCTCCTGCGAACCGCGCGCATGCGCCTCCGCCACCTTCTCGTATTCCTTGCGCACGGCGGCCAGTTCGATCACCCGAGAATCCGGGTTCATCAACTTCGACACCACGCCGACGGCACGGCTCGCATCGAGCACATGCACCGCCTGGCTGCGGCGATAGTTCGGAGAAATCTTCACTGCCGTATGCACGCGGCTCGTGGTCGCGCCACCGATCAGGAGCGGCAGATCGAAGCCTTCGCGCTCCAGTTCGCTCGCGACATGGCACATCTCGTCAAGCGACGGCGTGATCAGGCCGGAAAGGCCGATGACGTCGCAATTCTCATTCTTCGCCGTTTCGAGAATTTTCGCGGCCGGCACCATCACGCCGAGATCGACGATCTCGTAATTGTTGCACTGGAGCACGACGCCGACAATGTTCTTGCCGATGTCGTGAACGTCACCCTTGACCGTCGCGAGCAGGATCTTGCCGTTCGACTTCGCGGTCTCTCCAGTGCGCCTCTTCTCTTCTTCCATGAAGGGCATGAGATAGGCCACCGCCTGCTTCATGACGCGCGCGGATTTCACGACCTGCGGCAGGAACATCTTGCCCGCGCCGAACAGATCGCCGACCACGTTCATGCCGTCCATCAGCGGACCTTCGATCACGTGCAGCGGCTTCTCGGCGGCTTGGCGCGTCTCTTCGGTGTCTTCGATGATGAAGTCGGTAATGCCGTTGACGAGCGCATGTTCGAGCCGCTTCTGCACCGGCCAGGCACGCCAGGCGAGATCGGCTTCCTTCTTGGCGCCGCCGCCGCTCTTGAATTTCTCCGCGAGCGCAAGCAGCCGCTCGGTCGCGTCCGCGCGGCGGTTGAGCACGACGTCTTCGCAGGCTTCGCGCAGTTCGGCCGGAATATCGTCGTAAAGCGCGAGTTGCCCCGCGTTGACGATGCCCATATCCATGCCGGCCTTGATGGTGTGATAGAGAAACACCGCGTGCATCGCCTGCCGGACGGTCTCGTTGCCGCGGAACGAGAACGACAGATTGGAAACGCCGCCGGAAATATGCGCGTGCGGCAGCTTCTGGCGGATGATCTGCGTCGCTTCGATGAAGGCGACGCCATAGCC
>CAUJKG010000092.1 GCA_963205465.1 Pseudomonadota bacterium
GACCACATGCCAACCGAGCCGATCGCGCCGGAAAGCAGCGCGGCCCATAAGCGCATCCAAGCGTAAGGTGACTCGGCAACGCCGGTCGCGACGGAATTACTAGCCTGATTCATGATGGATTCTTTCTCAGCCTTCACCGTAACAGGGTCAAGCTGCGCCGCGACAAAGTTTTTTCGCAGAATACTCCCGGTTGCCCGCCCGGGAACGGGGCAATCCCAAAGGCCTCGCGCAGATCATTCGATTGCGGGAAGCAAGCCTGCTGTAGCACGAAGGCCCGGCCCCTGCGTTTGGTCCACTCTGCGCTATTTGTCCCGTTGATACTGATGCTCCACAGGCGATGCCGTCTCAGACGAAGCGGGCGGCGAATAGCGCGCATTCCGCGCGGCCTGCTTTGCACTGCCGCCGATATCGCGAGCAGTCATATGAATATTGCCCACGATAAGTTTTCTCCGCTTCCACAAGGTGCGCAGGAAAATTGCTACGCCCAGAAACGCGCCGGCAAGGCTCAGAAAAACCGTAAGCAGAATGGACCCAAGAAGACCACCGAGAAACTCCTTGCGGATCGACAGTAGCGCCCGATTGTTCGGCGACTTTTCACGATATTCGGCAACAATCACATAGTCGCCGCTTTCCGGAATCGCGAACTGCAAGACGGCAAAGCCGGTCTGCCCGCCAATATTATAGCGCGAGGCAACGCTCACAGCCTCGACTGGAATCTCCTTCCCGTCCGCGCTGCGCACGCGCAACCGCAAACCCGAAAGGCTCCCCTGCGAGATGACAATTTCACCATCGATGACCGCGCGGCTATCGGAGAACACCGTATAGCTGCCTCGCGTCAATCGAAATTGCTTTTGCTCCGGCGCGATGAGCCGCAAGACGTCATCGCTCCGGGCAAACACATTCCACAAGACTATCGGCGCCGGCGCGATAACAGCGCTTAGAAAAAGCACCGCCGCGATCACATACCAGAATCGCCCTGGCACGCGGGGCGCAACAACTGGGCCGGGCATCTCGATTTCGCTTTCCGGTAAAGGACCAGGCAAAATCGTGCGCCAATGCCGACGATGCGTCAATTCACGTCATGGATAGCAGCCGGGGCGCGATCTCGTGATGCGATAGCGCAGCCGCGCGAACCCGCCGCCTTCAGGCGGTCTTGCGTAACGGCTCGCTTTCGCCGGGCTCGTGAATAGCAAAGCGATCTTTGCCGCTACGTTTGGCGGCATATAGGGCGCGATCCGCCTCGGCAATCAGAAGATCTGGTTGCTGGCCGAGCTCGCTTCGCCACTGCGCGAAGCCGACACTCGCCGAAATCGGAATGGGAGTGCAGTTCTTCGCGGTCCACTCCATGCGACAAGCATCGAGCACACGACGCGCCATGATCGACCCTTCACGTAACGTAGTGGAAGGCAGCACCACGCAGAATTCGTCACCGCCCATGCGGACGAGCAAATCGCCACTGCGCAGCCGGGACTGGATCGCGCGGGTAAGCATCCGCAGGCATTCATCGCCAGCAGCATGGCCTTGCGTATCGTTCAGCGTCTTGAAGTTGTCGATATCGATCATCAGAAGCGCAAGCGGTTCCTGCGTCCGGTTCGAACGCGCGCATTCCTCGTCGAGACGCTTCTGCAATTGCCGGCGATTACCTGCACCCGTGAGATCGTCGGAAAGCGCAAGATTGGCGACTTCCGCGCGCAACCGGTCGATCGCCATCAGAAGAAAGCCGAAATTCAGCGCCATCGTGGAGAAGACGAGCAGAACGAGAAGGCTCGCCTGCACCGCATTGAACTCGATCAGGTTTACTTCGCCGCCGACTTTTAACAGCGCCACAGCGCTACGGAACCAATAGGTTCCGATACAGAGCAGCGCAATGTAACCGGTCAGACGCGCACCGGGAGGCGGCGCGCCTTCGCTGCGCGAGAACAGGGTCGGCAAGCTCACCGCAACTGCGATCGACTGCGCAACCGAATAGATCAGGATACGGACGGGCATGTTGTCTTGCCAGACCGAAAATACCGCGAGCCCGATCACCGCCGCGCCGGTGACGGCGAAGGCGGTACGCCACATCAAGGGGCGCTCGAACAGGCGCTGGATGCCGAACGAAGCGAAGAAGCCAGCAAAGATGAAAAGGGCGCTGCCAACAAGTATCGGCAAGAGCGGGTGGCTATAACCACGAAAGAGCGAGGTCGCCGCCCCGACCGTCGCAAATGCAGCCGCCGCAGCCCAGAAACGCGCCGCGCCGAAACGCGGATAGCTGCGCATGACATAGAACCAGACCAGTCCGAGCGACAGGAAGTTGATGACGAACACGAGGAAAAGGGTCGAGACACTAAGCATTGCGACCTCTCTCCTTCTCCTGCGTGAACGCGTTCCTGTTGCCGTATTGCTGTTGGCGCATTTTTTATGAGATCGAGCTTTTTCGAGCCTGATCCTTCCCCCGTATTTCAGCGATTTTCGCGCGCGGGCGCTTAAGGAAGCTTCACTCCAGGCGGCTCGCTTCCGGCGTGGTTTTGGATTCCTTAACGGAGGCGAGAAACGAAAGCGGCAGGCCGCTCGGCCTGCCGGTTCCAAAGTCCCGAAACGAAACGAAAATGTTCCTGTAGATCACGCGGCCTTGCGCTGGTGCTTTCCTTCGCACACTTCTTCGATGATCTTTTTTGAGAACGCTTCCAAATCCTTTGGATTACGCGAGGTGATGATGCCTTGATCGGTGACCACTTCAGAATCTTCCCACTTCGCACCGGCATTCTCGACATCTTTGCGAATGGATTTGTAAGACGTCATCTTGCGGCCCTTCGCGATACCAGTTTCGATCAAGAGCCAGGGCGCATGGCAAATCGCGGCAACGGTCTTGCCCGAATTATAGAAGTCCTTGATGAGTGCCAGCGCCTTGTCGTTCTGCCGCAGAAGATCGGGATTGATCTGGCCGCCGGGCAACACGATCGCATCATAATCGGATGCCTTCACGTCATCGAGCGTGCGATCGACCTTCACCGGCGAGCCCCAGTCATCTTCCTTCCAGCCTTTGATCTCGCCCTTTTCGGGCGAGACGATATGCACTTCCGCACCCGCGGCTACGAGCTTGTCGCGGGGAACTTCGAGCTCGGACTGCTCGAAGCCGTTGGTCGCGAGGATAAGAATATGTTTGCCGGATAGCTCGTTGGCCATGTTTCGCTCCTGTCTATTTTGGATTTCGCGCGATCCGCGTGAGCACGGATCACACGCTCCAGGAGGAAACCTTGAGCGGCCACTTCGTTCCGGATTTTCGGGCGGCATGCGTAATCAAGGGTGCGCTGGAACGCTCGTACGCGTCCACTGCTTCGTGCAAATTAAAAAAAAAACTTGGCTTCGTTCAGCCCTGCGCCGAGTTCTGAAAGAAAGCGCTGCGCCTTTGCCGTCAGTTCATAGGGGGCAAGTTCCGCATCATTTTCGTCCGACGGGGTTATGAAGCCGGCGGTGATGAGCGCTTCGACAAGGCGGCGCTTTTCCGAACTGAGATCGAGCGGCGCTTTCTGGCCGATATCGACGAGGAGCGAAATCTGCTCGTTCGAAATGTTTTCCATGGCGCCCAAGCCTCCGCGTTAACCGCGGAATATC
>CAUJKG010000093.1 GCA_963205465.1 Pseudomonadota bacterium
TGGCCGTCTCGTCACGGGACAAAATCCCTGGTCGGCGAAAGCGACCGCGGAGAACGTAGCGACGCTTCTCTAGCCGCGCATACGCGTCTGATTGACCCTCGCCTTATGGTTTCGGGTTGCGCATCTTGACGTCGCTCGCAGGCACGCTCGGCTCTTTGTTCAAGGCTGAAATCGGCTAGCCCCATATCCTTTCGGCAGCCTCGACGCACAGCCTGAGTTTTGCCTTCTCGTCGGCTTCGGTAACCGGATTTCCCGCAACGGTAGAGGCAAAGCCGCATTGCGGGCTGATCGCGAGGCGGTCGAGATCGATATATTGGGTCGCCTCATCGACGCGGCGGCGCAGATCATCCAGCTTCTCAAGCTCCGGCGATTTGCTGGTGACGAGGCCGAGCACGACACCCACCCCTTTCGGCACGAAGCGCAGCGGCGAAAAATCGCCGGCGCGCGCGGAGTCGAACTCCAGCAGAAAATGATTGATCCTGGCGCGGCTGAAGAACCGCTCGGCAATATCTTCATAACCGCCCGCAGCCAGATAATGGCCCTTCAGGTTGCCGCGGCACATGTGCACGCCGACGCGCACATTGGCAGGTAGGACCGAAACCGCTTCGTTGATCGCCTCAATGTAAAGATCGACGAGTTCGTCGGGATCCTGCCCGACCGACTTCACCTTCTCGCGGATCGCTGGATCGCAGAGCATCGCGATCGCGACTTCATCGAGCTGCACGTATTCGCAGCCGGCTTTTGCGAGATCCGCGATTTCTTCCTGGAATACCTTTCCCAGATCGCGGAAGAAGCTCTTCGGATCGGGATAGATCTTTGCGTCGGCAAAATCGCTGCAACGATAGAAATGCATGGTCGAGGGCGCCGGAATGGTGATTTTCGGCGTGCGCTTCGTGTGTGCTTTTACGAACTCGAATTCGTCGACCGCGAGCGGCTGCAAGCGCCTGATCTTCCGGCTCGCATAAGGCGCGGTAAATTCGTATTCGTGGCCGGTGTCGTCGCGGAAGGTGTAGACCGCGCCCTTGATCTCGAAGCCTTCGGTGCGCTCGACGAAACGGCTCCAGTAAGAGCCGCGGCGGAATTCACCGTCGGTGACGACTTCAAGGCCGACGCTCTCCTGCAGCTCCAAAACCTCGCGAATGCAGTCGTCCTGGATTTTCGTGAACGTCGCATCGTCGATCGAGCCATTCTGATGCTGCTTGAAGGCCTGCCGCAACGCGGGCGGGCGCAACAGACTGCCGACATGATCGGCGCGAAACGGCGGACGGCCTGACGCGAGGCGAGACATGGCGCTTCTCCCGGACTTCCGGCTTCGGGCCGGATTCTATAGATCAATAGATAGATCGAAACCGCGCGCCGTGTCAAAAAGCACGCCCCGGCGGCGGCACGAGCGAGGAGACAAGCGCGGATGAGAACGCGGCGCAAACCAGAATTGCAGGTCGTAGGCGCGAGCCCACGCGCTACCGCCACGAACCAGCGCCGCCGCCAGAGCGAAATCCTCGATGCGGCTGCGAAGATCTTCGCGGAGCGCGGCTATTACGGCGCGAGCACGCAGGACATCGCCGACGTCCTCGGCATCCGTCAGGCGAGCCTTTATTATTACTTTCCGTCCAAGGAAATCGCGCTCGAACTCGTCTGCATGAAGGGGGTCGAAGGCTTCTTCGAAGCGGCGGCAGAGGTCGCGGCAAAAAAGATCACCGCCGCCGAGAAGGTTCATGGTCTGGTCGAGGCCCATCTCGCGCCGCTTCTCGATCGTGCCGACTACGTCAAAACATTCCTCAACGAACGGCAATATCTCCCACCCGCCTCGCGCAAGAAGGTCGGGAAACTTTCGCGCGCCTATGAGAATGTGATCGAAAAGGTGATCGCGGAAGGGGTCGAAAGCGGTGAATTCCGCAAAGGTCTCGATCCCAGGCTGATGACGCTCGCGCTGCTCGGCATGTGCAAGTCCGTCTCCGCGTGGATCGGCAAAGACGATCCTTACCAGGTGCCGATGGTTGCAGAGCAATATGCGCGCATCCTGCTCAAAGGCATCGGCAAAACACGGCGTTGAAACGCCGCCGAATTGGCCGTTGCGTTTTCAATTGATCTATAGAATTATTCCGCAACGCCGCTCGATGAAAAAAGGGCCAGCCAATGGCCGCGCTACAGGGATGGACGCCGGAACGACTGCGCCAGAAAACAGCGCCGCTACTCCTTTGCGAGCACGCGCGGGCGCAGCCCGAAATCGTTGCCTTCCGTTCGAAGCATCTCGGCATTTACCGAGAGCGCAACTGGCGCGACTACGCTCTGCTCGTTGCCCGCACTGCGAAGGCGTTTGAGACGCTCGGCCTGAAAGCCGGCGAGCGCGTCGCCATCATGGGCGACGCCTGCGAAGAATGGATGATCTGCGATCTTGCCGCGCAATCACTCGGCGCCATTGTGTTCGGCATTTACCCGACCGCCTCGCCGAGCGAAACCGAATACCAGATGCAGGATGGCGGCGCGGTTCTCTTCATCGCGGAAGATCAGGAATATGTCGACCGCATCCTGCCGCTTGCAGACAAGCTGCCAGAGTTGCGCAACATCGTCGTGATCGACGACTCCGCGCTGTTTGCTTACCGGCACGAAAAACTCTCCAGCTATCGCTCTTTGCTGGAAGCGGGCGCGGATGCCGATCTGGACTGGCTGGAAGCGAAAGCCGCGAAGGTATCGCCACAAGCGCCGGCTTTCATCGTTTATACCTCCGGCACTACCGGCAATCCGAAAGGCGCGCTGATCACGCACGGCAAGCATCTGGCCGGCACTTACAACATCGTCACGCATTATCCGGCGCTCGCGGAGGGCTCCCTCCGCACCGTCATCTATCTGCCGCTCTGCCATGTGCTCGGCCGCGACGTCGCGGTGACACTGCCGCTGATCTCGGGGCTCGTGCCCCACTTCGGAGAAGATGTGAACGATATCGGCGCCACGATGTTCGAAGTGGCACCGCAAGTGCTGTTCACGGTGCCGCGCTATTTGCAGAAATTTGCATCCACGATTCTTGTCAATATCGGCACTTCATCGCCGGTGAAGCGCGGGGCCTACCGCATGGCGATGCGGCTCGCGCGCGAGCATGTGAAACGGCTTTACGAGAACCGCGCGAGCGCGCACCAGACCGCACTCTATCGTGCGGCGTGGGCGGCCGTGTTCCGGCCGATCCTGAACAAGCTCGGCTTCGACAAGCTCGAACTCGTGCTTTCCGGCGGCGCGCCGCTGCCCGCGGACACCATGGCGCTCTGGCACATGTTCGGCGTCAACGTCTGCGAGATGTACGGGCAAACCGAAACCGCCGGTGCGATCATTGCCGGCCAGCGCGGCCCCTTCCCGCGTCCGGGCGACGTCGGGACGGTTCCCGAAGGCTGGCAGATCAAGTTCGGCAAAGACAACGAAATCCTCGTTCACGGCCAGGATCTCTTCGAAGGATACTGGCAGAACGAGGAAGCGACGAAATCCGTGTTGCAGGACGATGGCTGGCTGAAGACCGGCGACGTCGGCGAAATGCGCGGCGGACAATTGCGGCTGATCGATCGCGCGCGCGATTTCATCGTGACCTCCGGCGGCAAGACGATTTCGCCCGCTTACATCGAAAACATCCTGCGCGCCTCGCCCTTCGTAGCGGAAGCGGTCGTGTTCGGTCATGGAAAGAAATATCTCGTCGCCCTGATCGAGATCGACTTCGACACCGCCGCCGACTGGGCGCGCGCGAACGACATCGCCTATACCGGGTTCACCAATCTCGCGACCAATCCGGCGCTCGAAAAGCAGATCCGCAAAGAAATCGATAAAGCCAACGAACAGGTTGCCCGCGTCGAGCAGATCAAGACCTTCCGCATCCTGCCGAAGGAGCTCGACCCGGAACAAGAAGGCGAGCCGGTAACGCCGACCCGGAAAGTAAAACGCAATCTCATGTACGAGCGCTTCAGGACGCTCGTGGACGCCATGTACGACGACGCCGAAGAACGCATGCTCTCCGCAGCAAGCGGCGGCATCGCGCAATGAAAAAAGCCAGGAGGAAAGAAATGCTGAAACGAAGTCTGATCGTGACCGCCGCACTCGCCGGTCTCACCGGCGCGGCAACCGCGCAGGATGCCTATAACATCGGCCTCACCGGCGCGCTGACCGGTCCCGCCGCCGGGACCTATGCGCCCGCGGTCGATGGTCTGCGCATCTACATCGACAAGGTGAACGCCGCAGGCGGCGTCAACGGCAAGAAGATCAACTTGATCCTGCTCGACGACTCCGCCCAACCCGCACGCGCCGCCGCCAATGCGACCCGCCTCGTCACCGACGACAAGGTCGTGCTCCTGCTCAACGCAAGCCTTTCGTCGACCTATGCGCCGGTTGTCGGCGAGTCGCAGAAGGCGAACATTCCGCTGATCTTCGCAAGCTCGGTTTGTCCGAAGGACGTCTATCCGCCGGCGAATGCACTGCAGTTCTGCACCACTGCGTTTGCCGCAACTTATGACAGCCGCGCCGTGCTCGATTTCGTGAAAGCAACCGCCAAGGAGCCGGTGAAGCTCGGTCTCTCCGCGATGGCGATTCCGATTTCGCGCGGCGAAATCGACTTTGCCGAAGAGCTTTCCAAGACGCTCGGCATGACGCCAGTCTCGAAACAGATCATCCCGCCGCCGACGCCGGATTACACACCGTTCGCGACCCTGATCAAAGATGCCGGCGCGAATTGGACCTATTCCTGGGCGCCGTGGGTCACGCAGGTGCGGACGCTCGAAGGCCTGCGCCGCCTCGGCTGGACCGGCGATTACGTCGCCTGGGCGCATCTCGAAGCCGAAAACGAGCTTGCGCGCCTGAAAGACGGCAAGTTCTTTGTGGTCGGCGCAAACGCGCTGTTCCAGGACAATCTGCCGATCCATAAAGAGATCGCCGACGCCGCGAAGGCCGCGAAATCGCAGTATCCGGTGAACCAGATGACCGAAGGCTGGATCGCCGGCATGGTGATCGAAGCGGCTCTGAAAGCCGCAGGCTGGCCCGCCAACGCGGAGAAAGTCACCACCTCGCTCTCGAACCTGAAGGTAGACCTCAAGGGCCTGCGCGGCGGCGAACTGCAATGGACGAAGGACAACCACTTCCGCACCAAGCAGTATTATCGCGTCTATCGCTGGGACGAAGCGAAGGGCGCGATCGTGCAGGTGCGCGACTGGCAAGCCTTCGACGTAAAGTAACTACAAGGAACCGCGAACATCCTACCGGGGCTTGGCATCCGCCAGGTCCCGGTAAGAATATCCGTTGCCGGAATTATTCCTGGAGAGGCTCGTGCAACTCGCCATCAACATCGCCGTGCTTGCCGCGATCTATGCGCTGATCGCCTGCGGCTACGTGCTGATCTATCGCGTGAGCCGCGTGCTGAATCTGGCGCATGGCGAATTGATGATGCTTTCGGCCTATCTCCTGCTCACGACCGCTTCGCTGTTTTCCAAAAACCCGCTGGTCGCGATCGGCGCCGCCATTTTCCTGAGCCTTTGCGTCGGCGTGCTGGTCTATCTCTTTCTCATGCGGCGCATGACCGGCGAGATGGTGCTCGCTGCGGTGCTGACCACCGTTGCGCTCGGCGTATTGCTCCGCGGCCTTGTCGTGCTGATCTGGTCCGCACAACAGCAGAACCCGGCACAGGCACTCGGCTGGGTGAATTCTTCAATTCCGGTCTTCGGCGGCCGTATCTCGGCGGCAGGCGCCGCGCTCGTCGTCACCACTGCGCTGGTCTATGCGGGTCTTTTCCTGTTTCTCCGCTTCAGCCGTTACGGCATTCGCATGCGCGCGGCGGGACAGAACCCGCTGCTCGCCGCACAGCGCGGCATCTCGCTGCATGTGATTTACGCGCTGGCCTGGGGCCTCTCGACCTTGACCGGCGCGCTTGCCGGAATTCTGATTTCGCTCGACAGCGGACTGGACAGCACGATGGTGCTGATCGGGCTGAAGGCATTTCCGGCAGCACTCGTCGGCGGCCTCGACAGCCTCTTTGGCGCTCTCATCGGCGCGCTCATCATCGCCGCCGCCGAGGTACTGATGATCTATTATGTCGATGCGTTGCTCTCCGACGTCGTGCCGTTCCTCGTGCTGATCCTGATGCTGGTCGTGCGTCCCTGGGGCTTGTTCGGCACGCGAGAGGAGCTCGACCGTGTCTAGCCGCGAGCCGCGCGCAAGCGGCTATTTCCGCTCCAGCTACGATCAGAGCTTGCGCCTGATCGAAACCCGCATGCAATGGACGAGCCTCATGCTGTTTCTTGCAGCACTCGGCATCTTTCCGTTCCTGGCTTCTTCGTTTCAGCTCGATCTCGCCAACCAGGTCTTTCTGGCCGTCATCGGTTCGATCGCGCTGATGCTGCTCACCGGCTATGCCGGACAGATCTCGCTCGGTCATGCGGGATTGATCGCAGCAGGGGCATTTACCGCAGGGATCCTCTTCAAGGAATTCGGCGCGAAATTCTGGATCACGATTCCTGCGGCAGCCATCATT
>CAUJKG010000094.1 GCA_963205465.1 Pseudomonadota bacterium
GCCACGCAAAGTCTTTGGGGACAAATCAATGAAAGTTGGAGTTTTGCTGACCGCTGGCTTGCTGCTGGCCGGCGCGGTTTCCGCACACGCGCAACAGCGTGGCTGGGTGAATGCCTCGAACGGCTATCTGCCGCCGAATGCGGTGCAGGGCGGCCATGAAGGCAATGGGCAACCACTTTATATTTGCCGCGCGCAGCATGGCGGCGGACTCCATATCGGAAAATTCCGCGCAGACTGGCGCGGATGCAACATTCCGTTCGGCGGCAAAGAACTTACGATCAACAACTATCAGATCATGGTACGCTAACCAGCGTCCTGCATTTGTAAGGATAAGCCCGCTCGAAAGAGCGGGCTCTTTCTTATGCCGGCTTCCCGTTCCGCAAGAGCTTCAGCACCTTATAGACGTACTCGTTCGCAGGCGTCGGCACGCCGAGTTTCCTGCCAAGTTCGACCACCTTGCCCTGCAGCCAGTCGAGTTCAAGCCGGTTGCCGCGCTCGACATCCTCGCACATGGAAGCTTTCAAATGCGGCGGCGCTGCTATCGCAAAGGCGAACGATTTATCGGCAAGACCCTCGAGCGCAATCCCCTGCTTCAACCCGATCGTCTCCACTTCCTTCATCAGGTCGTAGAACAGCGCCCGCGTGTCAGGATCGGCAAGCAGAGGACCGATTGACTGTCGCGTACTGGCGGTCGCGCCCGACATGCCGTCGAGAAAAATGAATTTCTCCCACAAATCCTGTCGCACGTTTCTGGAGAAGGTCGCATCCACTTTCGCCTTCTTCACTTCCTCCACCAGAGACTCCAGCCGCGCGTCCGCGCGGCCGTCGAGAAACCCGCAACGGAAATTCGCAAAGGTCCCCTTATGCGTGACGACGCCTGGCGCCGAAATCACCGCCGAGATGCGCGTCGGCGTGGCGCAGACGACATCGCCGAGGATGGGCGTCAGACGATCCACGGAATCGATACCATTGAGCATCGAAAGTACGCGCGTGTCCTGGTTCACCAGCGGCTTGGAAAGCTCGCCCGCCTTCTCGGCATCCCAGAGCTTCACCGCAAACAACACGAGATCGACCACGCCGACACCCTTGGGATCGTCGGTCACGTTTGCATTTCTGATGTGCATATTGCCGAGCGGGCTCTCGACCCTGAGCCCTTCTTGTTCGATCGCGTCTTTATGCGCACCGCGGGCAATGAAATGGACTTCATGCCCCGCTTCGGCGAGCCGCCCGCCGAAATAAGCTCCCAAGGCCCCCGTCGCCATTACCGCTACGCGCATCGCAATCTCCAATATTGTGGCAAGACGTTATGTCATGAAAAAAGGCGCAGCCGAAGCTGCGCCTTTCAAATTCGCCATGCGGAAAATCAGACTGTGAACTTCCCGGCCTTCGCGTCGGCGTAACGCTGGTTGACGGCGTCCCAGTTCACCACGTTCCACCAGGCCTTCAGATAGTCGGGCCTGCGGTTCTGGTATTTGAGATAATAGGCGTGCTCCCACACGTCGTTACCGAAGATCGGCATGCGCCCATACATCAAAGGCGAGTCCTGGTTCGGCTGCGCTTCCAGCGACAGCTTCCCGGCCTTGTCGGAAGTCACAAAAACCCAGCCAGAGCCGAACACGCCCGCGCCGCGGGTATTGAACTGCTCCTGCAGCTTCGCGAAATCGCCGAACGACGCCTTGATCGCTTCCGCAATTTCGCCGGTCGGCGCGCCGCCCGAACCGCCCATGATCTGCCAGAACATCGTGTGGTTCGCGTGCCCGCCGCCGTTGTTGCGAACCGTAGTACGAATGCCCTCCGGCAGATTCGCGAGCTTGGCGAGCATGTCCTGAATCGGCATCTCGAAGGCTTTGGCGTTCGCCTTGGCTGCGTTGTTCAGGTTGTTGATATAGGCGACGTGGTGACGCCCATGATGAATTTCCATGGTCATCGCGTCGATATGCGGCTCGTTCTTGTCCAGCGCATAAGGCAACGGTACCTGCTTGAAGGGGCCTTCCGTCGCCTGTGCGAACACATAAGCAGGCCGTACGCTGGCATAGACGCCGGCAGCGGCAGCTCCCATCATCAAGGCGCGGCGATTGACTGAAAGCATGAAATTCTCCCAAAAAGTGATGTTGGCTGCCGCGGCGCTGTATCGCGCATGGCCGGCCGGTATTGTCGGAACACGGCAGAGGCGTTGATGGTTTCATTCCTTGGAATTTTTGTGAAGGCCCCGCGGGGCTTGTGAGGCGCACATGCCCAGCCTTTTCACCATCGGTT
Source organism: Pseudomonadota bacterium (assembly GCA_963205465.1). Taxonomy (GTDB): domain Bacteria; phylum Pseudomonadota; class Alphaproteobacteria; order Rhizobiales; family Xanthobacteraceae. Next base: position 2,257 of record CAUJKG010000094.1, read on the forward strand.
ACCAGGAGACGCCCTTATCCGACGTCATCGACGCGCTAAAGCGGGCAAAAGTGAAGATTCTGGTCGATACCCGCGCGGTCGCGGCGTCCCGCCGCGCCGGCTTTTCCAAGAAGGCGCTTTCGGCAGCCCTGGACGAAGCTGGAATCGCTTACCTGCATTTCCAGAAGCTCGGCACCCCTGCCTCGGGCCGCGAGGCGGCGCGCACCGGCGACTACGCCAGGCTCTGGAAAATCTACCGGCAACACATCAAGACCAAGGCGGCGCAGGAAGAACTGGCCGAACTGAACAAGCTCGTCGAAGCCGGCAAGAAGGTTTGCCTCTTGTGCTACGAACGCAAGCCGGAAGAATGCCACCGCAGCAAGATTGCCGAGCGGGTGGCGGAAGCAACCGGCGCTAAGATTGTCGATCTTTTTCCGGGGCACTTCATCTGATGGCAAAGCAAGGCACGATTTATACCGGGATCGGCGGCTGGACCTACGAGCCCTGGCGCGGCGTGTTCTATCCCGAAGGATTGCCGCACGCGAAAGAACTCGAATATGCGAGCCGCCAACTAACTTCGATCGAAGTGAATGGCACCTTCTATCGCACGCAGAACGCAAAAACCTATCGCAAATGGGCAAGCGAGGTGCCGCAAGGCTTCGTCTTCTCGCTCAAAGGCGTGCGCTATGCCGTAAACCGCCGCGTGCTCGCCGAAGCTGGAGATTCCATCAAGCGCTTCATGGATTCGGGCATCACCGAGCTCGGCGACAAGCTAGGCCCCTTGCTCTGGCAATTCGCCCCGACCAAGAAATTCGACGAAAGCGACTTCGGAAAATTCCTGGAACTGCTGCCGCAGGAGTTCGATGGCCGCAAAATTCGTCACGTCGTCGAGCCGCGCAGCGACACCTTCTCGACGCCCGCATTCACCAAGCTCGCGCGCTCGTTCGGCGTTTCCATCTGCTACACCGATCACATCGATTACGTGAATATGGCCGACATCACCGGCGAGTTTCTCTATGCGCGCCTCCAGCGCGGCAAAGACAAGGTGAAAACCGGGTATCCGCCGAAAGACATCGAAAATTGGGCGAAGCACGCAAAGGCGTGGGCGTCAGGCAAGGATGTCGCCGCACTTCCGCATGCGGACAAAGCAAAAGTCCCCGCCAAGCCGCGCGACGTTTTCATCTACTTCATTCACGAAGGCAAAGTCCGCGCCCCGGCCGCGGCCATGAAGTTGATCGAGGCGTTGAAGTAGCAACGCCGGGTCGCAAGGTGTCCTAGTCGAGCGTCCTTCTGAATCTTGTCACCGCGATCGTCATCGCGACCAGCATCAACACGAACAGCGCGGCAACGTCGTATTGCAGGTCTGAAAAATCCGCACCTTTGAGCATGATCGAGCGCACGATGCGAAGATAGTGCGTGAGCGGCAGCGCTTCCCCGATCCATTGCGCCCAGACCGGCATGCCCGCGAAAGGAAACATGAAGCCCGAGAGCAGGATGTTCGGCAGGAAAAACATGAAGGTCATCTGGATCGCCTGCAGCTGGTTCTGCGAGACGGTCGAGAATGTATATCCGATAGCAAGATTGACCGCGATAAATAGTGTCGAGAGCGCGGCGAGCAGAAGGAGGCTCCCCAGGATCGGCACGCCGAACAGAAGTACGCCGAAGCCGATGATGAGCGACGCCTGGATGAAGCCGACGATAATGTAAGGGCAGATTTTCCCGATCATGATTTCGAGCGGCGTGATCGGCATGGAAAGCAGGCTCTCCATGGTGCCGCGCTCCAGTTCGCGCGTCACCGAAAGTGCCGTGAAGACCAGCATGGTCATGGTGAGGATGATCCCGACGAGCCCGGGCACGATATTCAGCGCACTGACCGCTGCCGGATTGTAGCGAGGATGACTTCTGATTTCGAACAATGGCTCGCTCTGGTCCGGCAGCATACGCTCGTTGACCAGCGCGAACTGCACGATCCTGCTTAAGCTGCCGAGCGCAGTGCCGGAAGCGACCGGATCGGTAGCATCGGCCGCGACCAGCAATACGGGCTTATCCCCTCGCCGCAGCGCCCGCTCGAAGCCCGCCGGAATCTCGATCGCAAACAGCACTTTGCCCGAAGCCAACACGCGGTCGAACTCCTCGACCGAAGTCAGGCGATGGGTAATCTTGAAATATTGCGTGCGTTCGAGTGCTGCTAGAATGGAGCGGCCGACGTCGCTGGTCTCCTGGAGCAGAACCGCCGTCGGCAGGTTGCGCGGGGTCGTATTGATCGCATAGCCGAACAGCAGCAGCTGCAACAGCGGCATCACCACGATCATCGCGAAGGAAACGCGATCCCGCAGCAACTGGAGAAACTCCTTCACCAGCATCGCCTTCACGCGGCGGAAGAAGCCCGGCTTCCCGATCCTGCTGAACCAGCTCATCGGAAGTTATCCTTGGAGCGGTTCATCAATTCGATGAACACGTCTTCGAGCGAGGGTTCAGAGCGGGTCCAGACGAAGTCTCCACTCGCCCGATAGGGCTTGATCGCGGCTTCCAGCTTTTCTTCGTCTCTTCCCGAAACATGCAGGCTGGAACCGAACGGCGCGACCATATCGACGCCGGGCTTGCCGTCGAGTTCGTGCAGTAGCTCCTGCAGGTTACCGCCGTTCACGTCATAAGTGATCAGCTTCGATTGCTCGATCACCTGCTCGACGGTGCCATGCGTCAGCAGTTCACCATAGGCGATGTAAGCGATCTCGTGGCAGCGCTCGGCCTCGTCCATGTAATGGGTCGAAACCAGCACCGTGAGCCCTTCGTTGGCGAGCGCGTGAATCTCGTTCCAGAACTCGCGCCGCGCCTTCGGATCAACGCCCGCGGTAGGCTCGTCGAGCAACAGAAGCTGCGGGCTCGGCAGCGTACAGGCGCCGAGTGCAAGCCGCTGCTTCCAGCCGCCGGAAAGCTGCGCGGCAAGCTGCTCCTCGCGGCCCTGCAGCCCGAGCCTTTCAATCATCTGCTGCGCGGATCGCACCGGCGCATTGAGCCCGTAGATACGCGCGACGAACTCCAGGTTCTCGCGCACCGAAAGATCCTGATAGAGCGAGAAACGCTGCGTCATATAACCGACGTGATTTCTGATCTGGTCGGCTTGCGTGCGGATATCGTAGCCGAGGCAGGTGCCCTCGCCGCTGTCGGGCGTAAGCAAGCCGCAAAGCATGCGGATCGTCGTGGTCTTGCCGGAGCCGTTCGGCCCGAGAAACCCGTAGATCACCCCTCGCTTCACCTGCATCGAGAGATCGCGCACGACTACGCGGCCGCCGAAGCTCTTGGTGAGCCCCTTCACGTCGATCGCGATGTCGGCGGCAGAATTCATTTCTTTTCCGCCCGCGGCGAGAGCGTAACACTCACCGGCTGGCCGACCCGCATCTCGGCGGGATTGTCCGGGAGCGCCTCGACCAGAAACACGAGCTTGCTTCGCTCCTGCTCGCTATAAATAACGGGCGGGGTATATTCCGCTTGCCGCGCGATGAAACTGATCTTCGCCGTCTGCGGCCCACAGCCGTCGCAATGAACATCCACACTGTCGCCGATGGCGATCCGCGGCAGCATGGCCTGCGCCACGTAAAAACGAACTTTCAGATTTCCCGGCGGCAGGATCGCAATGATCGGCCGGCCTGCGACCACCAGCTCGCCTTCGCGAAAATAGACCTGCTGCACGACGCCATCGACCGGACTTAAGATACTGCGGCGCTTCAGCCGCGTTTCGGCAGAGTTGAGTTTCGCCTCCGCTTCCCGGAGCGCCGCCTGCGCGTCGTCATAGGCCTTCTGCGTGCCGGTATTGGTCTTGATGAGTTGCTCGGCACGCTGAAACGCGGCCCGCGCATTCTCCACCGCCGCTCGCGCGGCAAGTTCGTCGGCTTTCTGAAGATCGGCCTCCAGCGAAAACAGCGGCGCGTTCCTGGCGACACGATCCCCTTCGCGGACGCGCTGCACTTCGATGCGGCCGTTCTCGTCGGGACCGACGAAAATCAGATTGGCCTCGATCCAGCCCTGAAAGCTTTCCTTGTTCTTGTCGCCACAGGCCGCAAGCATGAGCAGCACCGGCAGCAACACGGCTGCACGTAAAAACCTCATGATCGTTCTTCCTTGTCGAACAGGCTTTCGATCTGCGCTCTCATGAGCGCCCTTACATCGAGCGGCTCGAATTTCTCGAACATCGACTTCCACATGATCGCGATCATCGCCGGCGCCACGATCAGATGAGGAAAGCGAACCAGCGCGTCGCTCTTCAACTCGCCTTCATCCACCGCGCGCCGCGCGCGCGACCGGAATGCGTTGAGCCCTCGCGAAATCACTTCCCGGTAGTAGAATTCCGCAAGCTTCGGGAAACGCGGACCTTCGGTCAGGATGAGGCGCACGATATCCTTGCGGCGAGTGCCGATGACCTGATCGACGAAGAGATCGGCCACCCGGAATGCGAGCTCCCGCAACGGTACCTGCCTGGCGGCCGTGTTACCGCCCGCCAGCACCGCTTCGAGCATCGCGATGACGGGGCTGATCTCCGCGCGCAGCAGTTCCTGAAACAGTGCTTCCTTGTCTTTGAAATAGAGATAGATCGTGCCCTTCGCGACGTCTGCCCGCTTGGCGACGTCATCAAGCCGTGCGGCGGCAAATCCCTTCTGAGAAAATTCATCGAGTGCAGCAGCGAGAATAAGCGCGCGCTTGTCTGCGGCTTTTTCCTTCCCCGCCGGATCACCGGCGCCGCGCTTGCGATTTCGGGGGCCTGCCTTCTGCATTTTTCAATTATGACTGACTAGTCAGTCATAATCAAGAACAAAAAAAATATAGTTTAACTAAGCGCTTGCTACTCCCCGCAGTGAAACGGCAGTTCCTTCGTATAACGCTTGCCGCCCGAATAAAGCTCCGCCTGCATGATCGTACAGTCGAGATTCTGGACGAATGCAGCCCGATAGGACACGCCGCCGGTCCCGACATACACATCGGAGAAACTGAGTGTCCGCAGCACCTTTTTCGTCTTCACCTCACGCAAAAGCACCTGCCCCTGCAGTCCTTCTGCGAACTTCTCTCCCTTCGCGCGAAACTCGACGCGAAGCAGAAAGCCGCTGAACTTTCCGCCGTCGAAGCCTTTG
>CAUJKG010000095.1 GCA_963205465.1 Pseudomonadota bacterium
CCCGCATGCCCGCGTTCTACCTCGATTTCGGTGTTCCCGACACGGTCGAGGGCCGTTTCGATCTGCTCGTGCTGCACATGCATCTTGTGAATGCGCGGTTGGTGGAGGCCGGCGAGGCGGGGGTGGCGCTCGGCCAGGAGATACTGGACCGCTTTTTCGAGGATATGGACGCGAGCCTGCGCGAGATCGGGATCGGCGATCTCAAGGTGCCCAAGAAAATGCGGACGCTTGCGGAGGCTTATTTGGGGCGTTCTGCAAGTTATGGCGCGGCGATCAAAACCCGCGACAGGGCGGCGCTCGCGCAGGCTATTGCGCGCAACATTCTTGGCCGCAGCGAGGGCGCAGAAGCGAACGCGAACGCTCTTGCCGCCTATGTGCTGCAGGTTTCCGGCGATCTGCATGCGCAGGCCACGGAAACGCTGCTCTCCGGCGAAATTATTTTTCCTGAAGTGAGGAGGGCTGCCCATGCAGAATGATCTGCCCTGGAGTCACGTGATCGAACTCGCGGCTGTGCCGGACGGCGGCATGGACGTCGAACTCATTCCGGATGCCGAGACCCGCGAGAAGCTCGCGGAGGTTGCGGAATTGGTAGCGATCCCCGAGCTGAAAGTTTCTCTGCGCGTTCTTCCGATCGGAACGAGTGGTGCGAAGGTGCAGGGATTGCTCAAGGGCGTCGTGCGCCAGACCTGCGTTATCAGTCTCGAGGCGTTCGACAGTCCGATCGAGGAAGATGTCTCCGTCGATTTCGCGGTCGCGCCGGAGAGCAACGCCGATATCGAAGACGAGGACGAGGTTACCGACGTTCCCGATCCCATCGTCGACGGAAAAATAGATCTCGGCGTGCTCGCTACGGAGTTTCTGATCCTCGCGATAGATCCCTATCCGCGAAAGCCAGGGGTGGAATTCAAGGCGATTATCGACGAGCCGGGCGAGCCGGAGCGCAAACCCAGTCCATTCGAGCGGCTTTCGGGGCTGAAAGATCAGCTCAAAAAAGACAACTAAGCTACTGGAATATAAATATTCTTTCCGCTCCGGTTGAACCGGACCACCGAACCGCTATTGTCGCGACCGCGCCGGAGCGGGGCCGGGCAGATTCCTGAAAATTCGGCTGAGCCCGACAGCCTCCGTGCAAGTTCCAATGTCCAGAACGGTTCGTATCGCGATCGATGTCATGGGAGGCGATAATGGCCCGTCCATTACCGTACCCGGCGCCGAGATAGCGGCACTTCGCCGGCCGGACACCGAATATCTCTTGTTCGGCGATCAGAAGCAGATCGCGCCGATCCTTCAACAGCAGAGCCGCATCAAAAATGCGCATGTCGTGCATACCGACGTCGCCGTTCGCATGGACGACAAGCCGAGCCAGGCGCTGCGCAGGGGCCGCAAGGTTTCGTCGATGTGGCTCGCCATCGAGGCAGTGAAAAAGGGCGAGGCGGATGTCGCGATTTCCGCCGGCAACACCGGCGCGTTGATGGCGATGAGCCTGTTTTGCCTGAAGCCGCTAGCGGGCATCGATCGTCCGGCGATCGCCGCCATGTGGCCGACGACCCGCGGCGAAAGCATCGTGCTCGATGTCGGCGCGTCGATCGGTGCCGACGCCAAGCAACTCGTCGACAACGCGGTGATGGGTGCGGCCATGGCGCGGGTGCTGTTCGACCTGGAGCGTCCTTCGGTCGGTCTTCTCAATGTCGGCGTCGAGGAGATGAAAGGCGTCGAGGCGGTCCGCGAAGCCGGGCAGATGATCCGCGACCTCAACCCGCCGGGCTTCGAATATCGTGGCTTCGTCGAAGGCGACGATATCGGCAAAGGAACTGTCGACGTCATCGTCACCGAAGGGTTTTCCGGCAATATCGCGCTGAAGACCGCCGAAGGCACGGCGCGGCAGATCGGCGAGTATCTGCGCTCGGCCATGAACCGGACTTTGAGCGCGAAGATCGGCTATCTCTTCGCGCGCGGCGCGTTTCGCGTGCTGCGCGACAAGATGGACCCGCGCCGTATGAACGGCGGGCTGTTTCTGGGGTTGAACGGTCTGGTCGTGAAAAGTCACGGTGGAACCGATGCCGAGGGCTTCGCATCCGCAATCGAAATCGGCTACGACGTCGTCCGCCATAATCTTATAAAAGGAATTGCCGACGGTTTGCGGCGCGAGGCGCCCGCGCGAGCCGAAGCGGCAGAGGAAATGCCACAGTGACAGTATTCCGTTCGGTCGTGCGGGGTGTCGGTTCGTATCTTCCGGCGCGTACCCTGACCAATGCTGAACTTGCCGATATGGTCGATACCTCTGACGAGTGGATCGTGCAGCGCACGGGTATCCGCGAGCGGCATATTGCGGCGAAAGGCGAGAAGACTTCCGATCTCGCGATCGCGGCGGCAAAGGCGGCGCTCGCGAATGCCGGCATGACGGCGGCCGATGTCGATCTGATCGTGGTCGCGACTTCGACGCCGGATCTTACTTTTCCCGCGACCGCGACGAGCGTGCAGGCGGAACTCGGCATCACGCGCGGTGCTGCGTTCGATTTGCAGGCGGTCTGCTCCGGCTTCGTCTTTGCGATGGCGACGGCCGATCAGTACCTGCGGTCGGGCGACTTCAAATGCGCGCTCGTGATCGGCGCCGAGACCTTTTCCCGGATCCTCGACTGGAACGACCGGACCACCTGCGTGTTGTTCGGCGACGGTGCGGGCGCGGTTGTGCTCGAACGGACCGAGCAGCCGGGTACGCGCGAGGACCGGGGTATCCTGGTTTCCCGCTTGCGTTCCGACGGCCGGCATCGGTCGAAGCTGTTCGTGGATGGGGGGCCAGGCTCGACTGGGACGGTGGGGCATCTGCGCATGGAAGGAAAAGAAGTCTTCCGCCATGCCGTCGGCATGATCACTGACGTGATCGAGGAAGCCTATGCCGCGACCGGCTACAGCTCGGAAGATATCGACTGGTTCGTGCCGCATCAGGCGAACCTCAGGATCATCGACGGCAGCGCCAAGAAGCTTAAAATTGCGCCTAATAAGGTCGTTGTGACCGTCGATAAGCACGGAAACACCTCTGCGGCGTCGATTCCGCTCGCACTTTCGGCCGCCGTGGGCGATGGCCGCATCAAAAAGGGCGATCTGGTTCTGCTTGAGGCGATGGGTGGAGGATTTACCTGGGGGTCTGCGCTGTTGCGCTGGTAATACAGTCTGCGACAGATTTATGGCTTGGCGGTTGACCCCGGCCTTAGCGGCAAATAACGTCGCTTTATCAGTACCATAGAAGTCAAACCGCGGGGGCGGCAATGAGCGGGAAGACCATTACGCGCGCTGACCTGAGTGAGGTGGTTTACCAGAAGGTCGGTTTATCGCGTACGGAGTCGGCGGCACTGGTCGAGCTTGTTCTGACTGAACTTGCCGACTCGCTCGCACGCGGTGAGAACGTCAAGCTATCCTCATTCGGCTCTTTCATCGTGCGCCAGAAGGGCGAGCGCGTCGGCCGCAATCCCAAGACGGGAGAAGAAGTTCCCATCGAGCCGCGCAGGGTGATGGTTTTCAAACCATCGAATATTCTTAAGCAGCGAATCAACGGGCGGAACGGCGACGCGAAGAAAAGCTGACCCTCCCGCCAGAGCGTGATCCCGAAAAGCATGTCCCCGGACTTGATCCGGGGATGTGAAGCGGTTTTCGGAAAAGATTACGCTCAATCAAGCAGGTAAGCGACGAGTCTGATTCATCTATGCTGAATCAGACTCCGGCGGCGGTCAGAGGCAGGTTCAGTGGAAAAAGGTCCGGACGCATTCCGCACCATCAGCGAGGTCGCCGACGACCTCGATCTGCCGCAGCACGTGCTCCGTTTCTGGGAAACGCGTTTCACGCAGATCAAACCGATGAAACGCGGCGGGGGACGCCGCTATTATCGTCCCGACGACGTCGATCTGCTCCGCGGCATCCGCCATCTTCTTTACGGCGAGGGCTATACGATCCGCGGCGTGCAGCAGATTTTGAAAGACCAGGGACTGCGCTACGTGCAGACCGTGGGGCGTTCCGCCGAGACGGATTCCGCCCGGCTGCGCGATGTCGATTACGCCGGGGAAGCCGCCGAAGAGCAAACCGCGAGCGCAAGCGTGTCGGCCGGATCCCGCGGTGGGGTCGTCAGTTTCGTGCCTCCGGTTCGTGCCCGTCCGGAACCCGAGATGCCGCGGCAGGAAATGCCGCGAACGCTCGAACCCCGTATCGTCGAGGTATCTCCTCGTCCGCCGGTGCCGCAGCAGCAGCCACAGTCTTACGAGGAAGACGGTCCGGCAATTCCGTTTCGCCGCTTTGCGCCGGTGCCAGATCGCGAAGAGACGCCGCGTATGCCGCCCCGGCCGCAGGTCGAGGAGCCGGTCTACGAGCCGAGGGCCGTCGTTCCGGAAGAAAGATACGAGCCGCGCGTGGTGCAGGAAGAGCAGCCGCTGCCGGAGGAGCGTTACGAACCCCGTGTTTCTTACGAGCCCCGGGTTCACGTCGAGCCGCCGGTGCATCAGGAGCCGCGGATTCAGCGCGAGGTTCGTTACGAGCCGCGCGCCGCGGCGCCGCAGCCGCGCATGGCGCCGGCGCGTGCGCCCATGCCGGAGCCGCCGGGTTCGATGCGGCTGTCGTCGGAAGCGGTCCGGCTTCTGAAGGCGACTTTGTATGAACTCGGCGAATGCCGCCGCTTGCTCGACGCCAGCATCAGGAAGAGCAGCACCTGATCGGCGCGGGCCAAATTAGTCTGGCCACAACTCAGCGCGGCAAGAGTTCGGCTTTCCCGCTCACGTTCTTCGCAAGCAGCTTTCCGGTCTTGCGGTCGAAGGTCCAGCGGCCTGCAAGCTGCGTGACCTCGAGTTCGGCGTCGTCGAGTTCGAACACGAATTTGTAGCAGGCGATGATGATGGTGCGCGGCGACGGGCTGCGTTCGGACGGTTCGAACCGGTAGTCGCCGGCGTGGTCCGCGGGCTGCATGCTCGCGGTTGCTGTCGCGGTCTTTGCCGAAGGAACGAAGACTTCCTTCATTGCGTATTTACGCACAGCCGCTCCGATCACGTTGCCGAAGAAGAGATCGCAGGACTTGCTGTGCTCCGACTGCTCGATGAAGAGCAATTCCATCGAGACGATCTTGGCGTCGCGAGAGGTCGTGTTGTGGAAGTGCAGCTTGTGCTCGCCGGAGGCGGCATAGACCTGCGTGCTCGCCTTGATGACAGGCGGCGGCGTGATGGTGACGGTCACTTCGCCACCGCGTTGGGCGAAGGCGGCGTGCGGGAGGGCCAGGCCGGCAAGAGTGGCCAGTGCGAGAAGGCTTGTGCGGAGAAACATCGGCGGGCAGGTCGGTGAGTGGATTGCCCGAGCTTCTGCACCATTTCGCGTTGAAACACTATCCCTTGGCGTTGACCGATATCTGGCCTCCGGGAGCGAGCCGGCAAAGAGTTTTGTTTCTTCGGCAGGAAAGTAGCTGGAGCGGTAGGTATCGTATTGGGGCGCTAACCGGTCTCGGCAAGCGCTGCGGCCCCTACTGAACTGCATGGCAGAACGTATTGGGGGATACAATTCTTGGCACTGGCGCATTGCAAGCTATGCAAATTCGTATAGGCTCCGCCAGCTTTTTATGCAGATAGCTATATTGCGACGATGGACGTGCGTTGAAATGGCAAATTTCCACGAAGAGCTCAGGAAGATCATTCAAGAGCTCGACAAGCTGATACCCAAAGCGCGACACGCAGCGCAGGAGGAGTTAGCCCGACGCCTGGAGGCAGCACAAAAGACTGCAATCAACGAACTGGCTTCGATGTCTTCTCCAAAGCCGGAGCAATAGGCTGTCCCGGCGGTATTTTAAGCTGAAGCGAGTGCAACGAAATCGCCAAGTTGTGAGCCGCAACTTTATCGATTGCAGCTACCGCAGGAAGCAGAAACTCCAGTTCATCGATGATTTGGGTGAGAAACTCTTCTCGTCCAGCGTTGGTCTCGTCATGGTTCATAATAAGAATCCCAGCGCAGCTCTGCGTTCATCTTGATTTAAATTTGACCGCAATCAAGAGGCAAGACGAGCGTAAGCATCGTTTAGGTATCTACATACTAGCCGATCGACTCGAAGCGTGAGTGGAACACGTGCTTCGCTATTCTTCGGTTTCGAACATTTCGTTTGAGAATTTTCTGCGCATCAGATTTGAGTTAAGTGCTGGAACCATTCCGAAGCGTGTCGGCGAACATAACCGAGCTGCATCGAGGTCGTTGGATAATGTGCTGGCGGCGTCCCGGCTGCCGCTTGAAAATGGTCGGAGCGGCGGGATTTGAACCCACGACCCCTAGTCCCCCAGACTAGTGCGCTAACCGGGCTGCGCCACGCTCCGACAGGGGGCGGACTATAGTGATCTCACCTGTGCGCTGCAACGATGCGGAAGCAGCTTTTGCAACGGGTTTTGCCCGGTGTTTCCGCACCAAATCGCCATGATGACGGTTTGCCGCGATTGCGCCGCCCCAGAGAAGCCCCGCGATCAGCCAGAAATGCCGCCAATGGTCGCTATCGATAATCGCGCCTTCGCCGGCCACCGCGAGGAAGGTGGCCCAGACCGCGAGCATGACCGGCCGCCAGGGCGTCGCGCGCATCGCACCGGTGAAGCCCACCCAGAGCGTGATCGCGACGAACAGGAAATAGGTCATGCCGCCGAGCCATCCGCCGGTCATGAAGGCATTCAGATAGACGTTGTGCGGATCTTCCGGAAATATCTTCGAGAACTGAAACGGTCCCAAGCCCCAGGGCTGATCGAGCGCAAGCTGAAAGCCGAGTACGTGACGGCCGAAGCGTCCAAGCTGACCCATATCGTAGCTCTGATCCAGCGTCGCGCGTTCGCTGAAGAGGTTGCCGACGCCTTGCATCGACACGATGGCGAGCAGCAGCAACCCCAGCACGAGAACGCCAGCAAGCGTTGCGGCGACGATGCGCGTGCGCTCGCGCGGATCGTTGCTCACGACAAAGAGCAGGCCGACGAAGATCGCAGCGGATGCCGCGAAATGCCCCCAGGCGCCGCGGGAGAAGGTGAGCAGGATTGCGATCACGATGATCGAAACCTGCCCGCCGCCGATCAGCAGATCTTTCCACCGGAACGAGAGCGCGCGTTTGATCGCAAGCAAGCCCGGCAACACCAGAAACGGGCCCAGCACGTTGGGGTCGTTGAATGTGGCCTTGGCGCGTCCGTAGAGCAGGAACGTATCCGCGCCGGGCAGCACGCGGAAATAACTCAGAATTGCGATCATCGAGGCGACGATCGCCGCCGCCATATATCCGTTCATCAGGATGCGCAGACGGCGTTCGGTGTCTTCCACAATCGCGCAGGCGAAGAACAGCGTGGTCGCGGCGAGAAACCAGGATACCGCGACCCAAAGCGCGGTCTTTTTCTCGGCAACGACCGGGATGACGGCAATCGTGAGCCCGAAACAGTAGAGGATCAGCAGCGCGAGCAGCGGCAGGTGTCCGCGCCGCAGCCCAAGCCCACTGGCAAAGAACACGAAGATCGTGGCGGAAGCGAAGATTTCGTAAGGCGAGGGCTCGGTGAAGACGAAAGCGCCGGCGAAACCGGTCATCCAGAGCATCAGATGCCGTAGTTTCTCGACCGCGCGCGCGGGCGAAATCGTCAGCGCGGGGGAAGAAAGGACCGCCGCGCCGGACATCAGTAGGCGTTCTCGGTCTTCAGGAGCGAGATCGGCGTCTTTGCGATGATGTAGATATCGAAGAACACCGACCAGTTCTCGATGTAATAGAGATCGTGCTCGACACGGCGCTGGATTTTTTCCTGCGTATCGGTCTCGCCGCGCCAGCCGTTGACCTGCGCCCAGCCGGTAATGCCCGGCTTCACGCGGTGACGTGCGAAGTAGCCATCGACGACTTCGTCGTAGAGCTGGTTCTGCGCCTTGGCGTGAACGGCGTGCGGACGCGGGCCGACCAGCGAAAGGTTGCCCTTGAACACCACGTTGAGGAGTTGGGGCAGCTCGTCGAGCGAGGTCTTGCGGATGAAGCGGCCGACGCGGGTCACGCGCGGGTCGTCCTTGGTGACGAGCTTGGCCGCGGTCGCGTCCGTCATGTCGGTGTACATGGAGCGGAATTTATAGACTTCGATCAACTCGTTGTTGAAGCCATAGCGCTTCTGCTTGAAGAAGACCGGGCCTTTGCTGTCGAGCCTTACCGCAAGCGCGGTAAGCGCCATCACCGGAGACAGTGCGATCAGCATCATGCCGCCGACCACGCGGTCGAACAGGCCCTTCAGCACGAAGTTCCAGTCGGCGATCGGCCGGTCGTAGATGTCGAGCACCGGCACGTTGCCGATGTAGGAATAAGCGCGCGGCCGGAAGCGGAGCTTGCTCGTATGCGCGGCAAGGCGGATATCGACCGGCAGTACCCAGAGCTTGTGCAGCATCTGCAAGACGCGCTGTTCGGCGGTAACCGGAAGCGAGACCAGGAGCAGATCGATGCGGGTCTTGCGTGCGAATTCGACCAGATCGTCGACCGTGCCGAGCTTGGGCTTGCCCGCGATCATTGGCGCGGAACGTTCGTCGTTGCGATCATCGAATACGCCGCGAATGTCGAGGTCCGATTCCGGCTGCGCCTGCAGCGCTTCGATCAGCGTTTCGCCCGGTTGTGCCCCGCCAACAATGACGGTGCGGCGTATCAGCCGGCCTTCGCGGGTCCATTTGCGCACCTGCGCGCCAACCAGCAGCCGGAATGCGAAGAGGGCGGCAAGGCCGATGAAATACCAGCTTGCGGTCCAGACGCGGGAGAATTGCCCGTCCAGCCGGAAGAAGAACTGCACGCCGAAGGCGATCAGGAAGATCGCGGTCCAGGCCAGCGTCAGCCGCGCGAAGGACGAAATCGGGCGGCGCAGGGCCGCGACGTCATAGGCGTCGGCGATATGAAACGCGACGATTGCGGCGCCTGAAACGCCGAAGGCGGCGATCATGTAGCGCCAGAGAAATTCCTCGTTCGGATAAACGTAATAACCATAGATCGCGACGCCGATCAGCGAGAGCAACGTGAACTCGATGATACGGATCGAGCCGCCCAACACGCTCGCCGACATTGCCGGCGCGACGGGCTCGCTCGCGATCATCTTCGCAAGCGGGCTGAGTTCGCGCGGCGGATTGGCTCCGCGCGTGTTGGCAGCATTCAGGATTTCGGCAGAGCGCGCGCTCTTGTTGCGGTCTTCGGCTCCGAGCATCTTGTCCCCGGCAATTCGGTGCAGCGGCCTGAAAGCCGCCTAAAGGTCCGGGAAAATTAGATAAAATCTGTCTCGGAAGGCTTAATGGAATAGTTGAGATTCAGATATTTTGCCGCGAGATCGCGCGCCGGTAGGCGTCGATGACGCCGTCCGCCATGGCCGACACGGTAAACAATTCGGAAACGCGTGCGCGAAGCCGCGCCGTCCCGTCCTTCGAGCCGCCGGCTTGCCGCGCAATTGCATCCGCAAGGGCATTGGCGTTGCCGGGCGGGATCAGCATGACGGCGTCGTCGCCGAAGATTTCGGGAATGCCGCCGACTTTCGTCGCCACGACCGGCATGCCGGCGGCGATGGCTTCGAGCACGATATAGGGCAGGGATTCCGCGCGTGAGGGCACCAGCAGGAGCCGGCCTTTCGCGAAGGCATTTCTGGCAGGCATTGCGCCGGGAAAAGATACGGTATCGGCAAGCCCGCGCGCCTTTGCCAGCGAGAGAAAAGACTCAGCATCGGGGCCGTCGCCGACGATCACGGCCCGGAGCTTCTTGCCCTGCGATTGCAGGAGCGAGAGCGCTTCGATCAGCACGTCCACGCCTTTGAGCCTGCGCAGCTCGCCGACGAAGAGCACGTCGGCGGGATCGGCCTCCAGCGCGACCGGTTCGAATTCCCCGGGGCGAACACCGTTGTGAACGACCTGAACGAGCCCGGCGGGCGTTCCGATTTTCCGCTCGAACGCCGCCTTGGCATAAGCGCTCTCGAACAGCGCCAGATCGGTCTTGCGAAGCAGGAAGGACTCGAGCGTGAGATAAGCGAGCCCGACCGGATTGGTGCGGGAAAAATGCAGGCTGCCGCCGTGCGGGGTGTAGACCCTGAGCGCCTTGCCGCCGCCGAGCCGCGCGTAAGCACCGCCCTTGGCGCCGTGGCCGTGCACGACATCGGCCTGCAATTGCCGCGCATGCGTCGCGACATAGCGGACCGCGGCAAGATCGTTCGGCCCGGCGTGGCGACTCATGGGGATGCGCGACACGCCATATGCGAGCTTTGCGGAGAGGGCCGCGAGCGCCGTTTCGGCCTTTTCGCCGCCGGTGGTGCGATCGGCCACGATGCCCACGGCGTGCCCGCGCGCGGCTTGTTCGAGCGCCAGGTCCTGCACGTGACGGAATAGCCCGCCGACCGGTGCTCGCATGACATGAAGGATGCGAAGCGGCGTCATCTCGCGCGCGCTCCCGCGTCAGAACCAGCGTTCGTGAACGGTGATGGTATCGCCCGGCCGAACGGTGAAATAGGGAGGCACGGCAGCGCTGGAAGGCACGCCGTTGATATTGCGGACGACCGTAAAGGTGGTTCTGTTGGCGCGCGCCGTAAACCCGCCTGCAATCGCGACGGCGGTTTCGACGGAAAGGTTGTTGACGTAAGCGTATTGGCCGGCGGCGGTTACTTCGCCGAGGATGAAGAACGGCCGGTAGGCCTCTACTTCGACAGCGACATGCGGCTCGCGCACGAAGCCGTTCTTGAGCTTATGCGCGATGTTGGAAGCCACCTGCTGGGTCGTCAGCCCGCGCGCGTCCACGGAGCCGATCAAGGGCATGAAAATGCGCCCGGAGCCATCGACCGCGTAAGAGTTAGTGAGGCCTTCCTGCCCGAACACGACCACGCGCAACCTGTCGCCGCCGTCGAGCGTGTAGGGCGCGTCGAATGCCGGGTCGATCGCCGGAGGCGGTCCCATGGTCCCGCAGGCGGCGAGCGATAACGCAAGCAGAAGAAGGGCGGCCGGGCGGAATATCATGCGCGGACTGGGCTTTCTTGGTTGCCAATTTCTTACCGCGGTATGGTTAACGAAAACTGACTCATCCGCGTCCCGGCTTCTCAGCGGCGCGTCTTTAACTCAATGGCAACCCTAATGATTTCTTATGCGGCTTGAAGTTGCGTGGGAGTAGTTCTCAGCCAATGCGCCGCCAGTCACCGTCCATCGCCGCAGATTCGCCCGTCGCCAGGGCTCCCGAATCGGAGCTCGATCTCGCTGCGCTCGGTCGCGCGCTCTGGGCCCGCAAGTTTCCCGTCCTGTTCGTGACACTCGCCGCTGCCGTGCTCGGCTTCGTCGCGGTGAGCACGATCACGCCGCGCTACAAGTCCGAAGCCAAGGTGCTGATCGAGAATCGCGAGACGCCCTATAATCAGGCGCAGCTCGACCGCAACCAGCCCACGCAGCTCGACCGCACGCTGCTCGATGCGGAGGCGGTCCAGAGCCAGGTGCAGCTGGCGCTGTCCCGGGATCTCGCGCGCAATGTCATTCGCGATCTGAAATTCGCCGAGCGTCCCGAGTTCAACCCCGCGAGCGGTGGCTCCATTATCAATAGTCTGCTTGGCCTTGTGGGAATGGGGCGCAGTGCTGCGCCTGTGAGTGAAGAGGAGCGGATTCTCGAGCGCTATTACGAGCGGCTGAGTGTCTTTCAGGTCGATAAATCCCGCGTCATTTCCATCGAATTCCAGTCCGAGGACGCCGCCTTCGCCGCGCGCGTCGCCAACGCCGTCGCCGAAGGCTATCTGAAACTGCAGCAGCAGGCGAAGCAGGATGCGATCCGTCAGGCAGGGCAGTGGCTCTCTGGAGAGATCGAGCGGCTGCGCACGCGCGTCGCCGAAGCGGAGTCGAAGGTAGAGGAATTCCGCATCAACTCAAATCTCTATGTCGGCCCCAACAACAATACGCTGAGCGCCCAGTCGCTCGGCGATCTGAATACGCAGCTTGCGCAGGCCCGCACCAAGAAAGCCGATGCCGAAACCAAGGCGCGCCTGATCCGCAGTATTCTGTCGAGCGGCCGCCCGGTCGAGACCAGCGAAGTGCTGAACTCCGAACTGATCCGTCGTCTCAACGAGCAGCGCGTGACCCTGCAGGCGCAGCTTGCCGAGCAATCCTCGACGCTGATGGAGCGTCACCCGCGCATCAAGGAATTGCGCGCGCAGATCACCGACCTCGAAGCGCAGACGAGGGCCGCGGCCGACAAGCTCGCCCGCAGTTTCGAGAACGACGCGCGGCTTGCTTCCGCGCAGGCGGATGCAATTCTGAATACCCTCAATCAGCAGAAGAAAATGTCCGGCACGCTCAATGCGCAGGACGTGCAGCTTCGCGCACTGGAGCGCGATGCCAAGTCCCAGCGCGATCTTCTGGAAACCTATCTTTCCCGCTATCGCGACACCGTTGCCCGCGAGACGCCGGAAGCGGTGCAGCCGGATGCGCGGATCATTTCCCGCGCGCAGCCTTCGATCAAAGTGCATTTCCCGAAGAAGCTGCCGATCGTTTTTATCGCCACCCTTGCCGCGCTCATCACGATGATCGGCTTCTTTGCGACCTCGCTGCTGCTGCGGGGTGAGGTGTATCGGGACGTTGCGGCCGCACCGCGTCTGGTCGAGGCGGAAGCCGTGCCCACCGCACCGGAATTGCCGAAGCAAGACCCCGTGCAGCCGGAACCGCGCGCGCGCGCCGACGCTGGGCCGCTGGCGGAACAAGTGCGCCGGATGGGACGGGGTATCGTGGTGGTTACCCGCGCGGGTAGTGTGGCATCGTCGGAACTAGCGTTCGATCTCGGCAAACAGCTTTCCGAAGACAATGCACACGTGTTGTTTGTCGATCTCGATGCGGAAGCCGGTGTCAGCCGGAAGGCCGGCGTGCGCGCCGGCATCGGCGATCTTCTGCTCGGGAACGCGACTTTCAGCGCCGCGATCGAGCGCGACCCGCATTCCCGCGTTCATATTCTCGGTACTGGGCGCGTCATGCCGGATATGGCGGCAATCCTTTCGGCGGACCGGCTGGCGATTGTACTCGGCGCGGTGGCGCAGAGCTACGATCATGTCATCATCGCAACGCCGAGCCTAATCCATTATTCCTATGCGTCGCGTCTCGCGCGGTTCGCGCGCGGCACTATTGTCGTCACGCCGGAAGACAATACCGCGCCGGGCATCGCTGCAGCCGACGCGCTCGGCGCGATGGGATTTGATAACGTCGCGGTGGTGGCAATCTCGCCGGAGACGCCGTCGCCGGCCGCCCCGGAAGTCGCGGCGGCCTGAAGTCTAGCGCGAGAAAAGACCGCGCACGGTTTTTGCGGCCTTCCAGAGCGCGGGCGTGGCTTTTACGAAACGTTTCAGTCCGCCTTGCGCGCGCAAGATCTGCACGATCGCCTGTCCCTTCGGTGAAAGCGGGATGAAGCTGTCGAACAGGTCTTCGTTTTCGTTGCAATAGACGCGCTTGTATTCGGCGTCGCCCACGCCGAGATCCATCATGTCGAGGCCGCGGTCGGCGGCGTTGGCGACGGCATGGGAGAGGGTGATGATGCCCGGGCTCCAGCGTGCATTCTCGCTCGCGGTATAAGAACTGATCATGGTGGAGAGACGGCGGCCGTCTTTCACTGCGGCGTAAAGGGCGAGCACTTCGCTTTCGCATTCGAGTGCGTGGATTTCCAGCACATGCGCCAGCGCGATGTCGCGCAGGTAGGTTTCCACTTCCGGCTCGTCGAAGGGATTCGGGATCTTCATCGTCGTCATGTAGTCGCGCTTCTGGGTGAAGAAGGCGTCCATACAGCGGGTGATCTCTTCGGGGCTTGCCGCTATGAAATATCGATAGCCGGGAAGCTTGGCGAGCTTCTTTTCCTTGTTGCGAATGCGTCCGCGATAGCTCGACGTAAGCTGGCGCAGCAATACTGCTTCGCCCGGCTCGCCGAGTTTCAGTCGATAGCCGCTGCTCGGGGATGGCTGATGCGGGAAGGCAAGCAATGGATTTTCCACGCCGTGCCACGCGTAAGGCTGGTTATGCAGTTCGAGCGCGACGAGCGACGGCTCCGCCTCGACCAGCGCGGCGAGAAGCTGCGCGATGAAATCGCGCGAGAACGCCGCGCCGCGGCGCCACAAACCGAAATTGTAATTGGCGTGTTTGCCCCCAATAAAGGAGCCCACGGAAAATGGCCCGCGCAGGAATTTTCCGAGCGGCAACAGGCAAAGCGGATTGTCTTCTGCGTCGAAGGCGAGCGCGATCAGGGGCGTCACGTCTTCCTTGGCGCCGATATGGCGGTGCCAGCGTTCGAGGAAGCCGAATTGCTGATAAGGCGTGAAGTCGGCATCGCGTTCGAAGGACCGCCAGATCGCTTCGACCGAAGCGAAGTCGCGATATAAGGCAAAGCGCGCAAAGCCCGCGCCGGGAGCGGTGGGGTTGGCGGCTTGTGTTGAAATGGTCTTGACGCGCGGCTGCACGATGTTAACGCCTTTCCCCGTTGTTCCCTCGGGCTTGCCGGGATACTTGCAAAGAATTCTCAATAATCCGTTGGCAGATTGCTTGAAATCCTGATCCGATTAAGCCATTGGCAGAATTATGAATTTACGAAACGCAGCCATCCGCGCGACTCTTGAGGGGCTCCATTTCAGCGGTGCTTCCAAGCTTCTGGGGCCCTTGTCCTCCGGGATCGGGACGATTTTCACGCTTCACCACGTGCGGCCCGAACGGCCGGACGCGTTTCAGCCGAATGCGCTTCTGGAGATCGAGCCGGGCTTTCTCGAAACGCTGATCGAATATCTGCGCTACAAAAAGGTCGATCTTGTTTCGCTGGCGGAAGTGCGCAGGCGCTTGCGCGAGCAGGATTACAGCAACCGTTTCGTCGCTTTCACGCTGGACGACGGCTATCGCGACAATCTCGAATTCGCCTGGCCGATCTTCAGAAAACATGGGGTTCCGGCGACGCTCTTCGTCGCGAGCAGCTTTCCCGAGGGGCAGGGGCTGTTATGGTGGACGCTGCTCGAGCGCGTGATTGCCTCGACCGACCGCGTCGAGATCGAGATGCAGAAGGGCGTCACGCGCGTATTCGACTGCCCCTCACCGGAAGCCAAGCAGAAAGTCTACGAGGAGATTTACTGGTGGCTGCGCGGCCTTGCGGAGGAGTCTGCACTGCGTGAGGCCGTCGCCGGTCTTTGCGCGCGATACAACATCGATCCGTTGGGTCCTTGCAAAGAGCTTTGCATGAAGTGGGACGAGTTGAGGACGCTCAGCGCCGAGCCGTTGATTACCATCGGCGCGCATAGCGTCAATCACTACATGCTGAAGAAGTGGGATGCCGATACGGTAAAGCAGGAACTTGCGGAGAGCGGTGCCACGATTGAGAAGGCGCTCGGAAAGAAGCCGGCCGACTTCGCCTATCCGGTGGGCGACAAAACCTCCGCCGCTGCGCGCGAATTCTCGCTTGCGAAAGAGGCGGGCTACGAACTCGGCGTGACGACGCGGCCCGGCGTGATCTTTCCCGAGCATCGCGAACACATGACGGCGCTGCCGCGGGTTTCGCTGAACGGCTATTATCAGAAGGTCCGCTATGCGGAGGTGCTGCGCTCTGGCGTGCCGTTTGCGCTGCGTAGCTGTTTCAGCCGTCTCGACGTCGCCTAAACTTTATTATTGCGCATGATCCTGTCCGAAAACCGACTCCCGCTTTTCGGGATCATGCGCTAGGCGTCGCGCCGCGCCATCCAGCGGATCAGCAAGCCCGCGGGCAGCACCCAGACCAGCCCGAGAAACAGGAACACGAAGATCTGCGCGTAGCTCGGCAGTTCCACCACGCGGCCTTGTGCGACCAGCATGCCGAACAGTGCCCAGACGATGACAAGAACGAGCAGGAGCACGGTGCCGATCAGTTTTCGGGTGCGCTGGCGCATGAGGAGGTGCGGCTTTCCGTGCGTTGCGGGAAAAGGTGCCGCTCTATAAACCTCGCGCGCCTCCTTGTTAATCGGGATAACCCGCCGAGATGCCGCAGATCGTGGACCCCATGCGCGACGTGCGCCGCTGGCTATGGGCGATTGCCGCGCTGGTTGCGGGCATGGTCATGCTCGGCGGCGCGACGCGGCTCACCGGCTCGGGCCTCTCGATCACTGAATGGAATGTCGTGACCGGCGTTTTCCCGCCGCTGACCGAAGCCGGGTGGTTGCTCGAATTCGAGAAATACAAGGCGATCCCGCAGTACCAGGCGATCAACCAGGGGATGAGCCTCGCCGACTTCAAGTTCATCTATTTCTGGGAGTGGGCCCACCGGCTGCTCGGGCGCTTGGTCGGCTTCGCCTTTGCGCTGCCGCTCGCGTTTTTCTGGTGGCGCGGAAAGATCGACCGCGCGCTCGGCTGGAAACTCGTGCTGCTGCTGTTTCTCGGCGGCATGCAGGGGGTCGCCGGGTGGTGGATGGTCGCAAGCGGACTCTCGGTGCGCACGGATGTCAGCCAGTACCGGCTTGCCGTTCACCTGACGCTCGCCTGCATCATCTTCGTCGGGCTGGTTTGGGTCGCGACCACGCTCTTGCCGAAACAGCAGAACGCAGGGCGGCGAGGGAAAATCTTTGCGAGCGTGCTGATCGTGCTTTCGCTGGTGCAGGTCTTTCTCGGTGCGATCGTCGCCAAGACCAATGCGGGGCTGACCTTCAACACCTGGCCGCTGATCGACGGCGTGTTTCATCCTAAGGCCGCGCAGCTATTACTGTTGCAGCCGAGGTGGCGCAACATCTTCGAGACCGTGCTCGCGGTGCAGTTCAATCACCGCATGATGGCGTATCTCTTGCGGTTCGCAGCACTTGGTTATGCACTT
>CAUJKG010000096.1 GCA_963205465.1 Pseudomonadota bacterium
AGAATTCGGAACCGAGCTTGTCACGGGTCATAAGCCCCGCGCCGGCGCGGCGGATCGCCTCCAGATGTTGCAGGCGTGCGGCCAGATCCGCAGCCAGATCAGCCGCCGAGGGTTCCTCGGGCGCATGGGCTTCCGGCAGCAACAGTCGCGACTTCAGATAAGCCAGCCACGCCGCCATCACGAGATAGTCGGCCGCCACTTCGATACGAAGGTCGCGCGCGCGCTGGATGAATTCGAGATACTGCTCGGCCAGCGCCAGGATGGAAATCTTGGCGAGATCCACCTTCTGCGTGCGAGCCAGCGTCAACAGGAGATCGAGCGGACCGCCGAAACCGTTGACATCGACCACGAGCGTTGGCTCGTGGCTCGCACGCTCTGCCTCTGGCAGCTCAAAATCGCTCGTTTCCACGCGACTCACTTCCGTCTCAAACTGTTTCGACCATAGCGGAAAAGCGCTTCCACGCCTCGGCGACGGCAAGCGGTTTGGCGCCTCCAGCGATCCTATCCAAGGCTTTCTTCGCTCTCTCGGCCGCTTTCCCATCCAAACGCGGGCTGTTTTCGGCAACCGCACGTATTTCGTGCATGGTGCCGTTGCAGTGGAGCGCGAGATCGCAACCGGCTGCGAAGGCGGCTTTCGTGTTCGCACCGATATCGCCGGAAAGCGCCTTCATCGAGACGTCGTCCGTCATCAGGCACCCGTCGAAGCCAATATGGCCGCGGATCACTTCCGCAATGACTTTCGGCGAAATCGTCGCCGGAAGCACGGGATCGATGTCCTCGTAAATCACGTGCGCGGTCATCGCGAGCGGCATGTCCGAAAGCCGGCGGAACGGCTCGAAGTCCAGACGCTCGAGTTCCGCACGCGGCGCACTGACTCGCGGCAGTTCCAGATGGCTGTCGGCCATGGCGCGGCCGTGTCCCGGAATGTGCTTCACGACCGGCAGGACACCGCCTTCCAGCAAACCGTCCGCGGCGGCCCGCGCTAGCTCTGCAACGACCGCCGGATCACTTCCGTAGGCGCGGTCGCCGATGACGTCATGCGCGCCCGGAAAGCGCAGGTCCGCGACGGGAAGGCAATCCACATTGATCCCAAGAGGAAGGAGTTCGCTGGCGATCAGACGCGCTCCCAGCGCGACCGCCGCCGTCGTGTCGCTCGTCGTGGTCAGCCGCTCGGCCGCCGGGAAAGACGGCCAGTTCGGCGGTCCAAGCCGCTGCACGCGCCCCCCCTCCTGGTCGATCAGCACCGGAGCATCGTCACGGCCGACAATTTCGCGGAATATTCTAACCAGAGCAGATACCTGGTCGGAATCCTGAATGTTACGCTTGAATAGAATCAACCCCCACGGACAACTCTCTGCGAAGAAACGCTTTTCTTCTTCCGAGAGGGTCAGAGAGGCGCAGCCGGATATGAAGGCTCTGACAAGCATAAGCGGGGGTAAGCGCCCCCGCCTGCCCGGTCAAGAACCGGACCAAAACTAGCTGTTAGTTAGCGCGTCTGGACGATGCAGCCAGCACCCTGGGTCTTCAGATTCTGGCAAAGCGCATTGGCCTGATCGCGGCTCATCGGGCCGACCATGGCGCGGTAGAACGTCCCGCGGTCGCCGAGATCGACTTTGCGAATGTCCGCGTGTCGATTGCCAAGGATCGACGCGTATTGTTGGCGCAGATTCTGCAAGGCGCCCTGTGCCTCGTCCGGCGTCTTGTGGGACGCAACCTGGACGACATAGTTGCCGGTCGTCTGCTGAACGGGAGGCAGCGACGGCGTCAGTGCGGCAACGCGGTTATGCTGCGGCGCCGGAACCGCGGAGTTGGGACGCGTCTGCGGCGGCAAAGTCTGGGTATCCGGCTCAGGATTGGCATTCAGCGGTAATGGCGCGTTGTTCTGCTGCACGGGGCCACTCGGGACCACGCTGCCATCAGAACGGACGGTCATGGTCCGCACCCGCTTCGGTTGATCCGCATTGACCGGAACCTGTTGCTGCTGGGGCTGCTGCTGTGCAGGCGGCGTAAACGCCGGTGTGCGCTGCACCTGGGCCGGAGGCTGCTGCGGGCGCGCAGCATTCGGAACCGGCTGCTGCGCCTGATTCGGCTGGTTCGGCTGATTCGGCTGATTCGGCTGGTTCAGATCGAGCGGCTGCTCTTCCCGACGCAAAGTCTGTGTATCGTTGGCACCGCTGATGCGGTCCTGAATGGGCTTGTTACTTGCGGGAGCCACCGCTGCCGGATTTTTCTGCGGCTCGACCTTGGTCGGCGCGTTCGACTTGGTAACGACGGCTGCGCGCTGTGGCGTATTGAAAACCGTCCGATAAGCAAAGACGCCGAGGAAGGCGACCGCAACCAGACTCGCAGCAACGATACCACCGACGATCCAAAAACCGATCCCGCGGCGCGGCTTCTCGACGTCGTCATAGATTTCGTCGGCATGATCGCCGAGGTAGGCTTCGTCGTCATACTCAGGATCGTAATCGTCCTGATAGGCCGCCGGCTCCTGATACGTCTGCATAGGGCGGCGCGTGCGGCTCGGAACTTCTTCCGGCGCATAACCGCGACGAGCGGACGGCTCCTGCGCGGGCTGACGATAACTCTGGACGGGAGCCTCATCGCGAGGCCGAGGATTTGTGCGCTCCAAAGGACGCACGCCCGGTTCACGGCCGACACCGCGCAGATCGGACGCACGATCGTAGCTCTCATAAGAAGGCGCGGCTGCGCGCGGCTGCGGAGCGGGCGCCACAGGCGTCCGGACCGGACGGGCCTGCACGTCTGCGCGCTCGACACTCCTCACAGCGGGAGATGCTTGCGGGATCGGACGCGTCACCGGCTGGGCGGGGCGGGTCAATACCGGCTGACGCGGGATTTCGGCTGGCCGCGCAGCCGGAACACGGGCGACAGTGCCGTTGGTCACCGGACGCCGCTCGGGGCGTGGAGCAGCAGCCTGCGGCGCCGCATTGCCGTTTGCCGGCGCACGACGTGGCGAGGCGTCGAATTCCTTGAATGGATCTTCCTGACCGATCAGCCGAGCCAGTTCGGCCAGCGGGTCTTCCCCGCGGCGCGTACGCCCGGTGACAGAAGGCGCAGACTGTGTTTGCGCCTGAGAATGGCCCTGGGAGGGCCGGTACATGGGTTGTTCCCCCATCTTTTCCCGATCGTCCTTCAAAATCCGCGCAACGCTCATCTCAACACTCCGCGCGGAGGGCCATTAACGCATTTCTTCGGCCGCTCTGACGCCAAGGATGGCCAAACCTGAAGCCAATACCGCCACCAATCCATGCACAAGACTCAGGCGGGCCAGGGTCAACCTAGTGTTATCTTCGATAATGAAACGTAAATGAGGCGCATCTTTGCCCTTGTTCCATAAGGAATGGAACGCACTAGCAAGGTCGTAGAGGTAAAAAGCGACGCGGTGCGGCTCGTGAAATTCGGCGGCACTTTCGACCAGCCGCGGCCACTGGGCGAGCTTCTTGACCAGCCCCAGTTCGGCCTCGTCCGACAAGAGTGAGAGGTCGGCCTCCCCCAGCGCCGGTATCCCGGCGTCCAGCGATGGCAGGGTTTCTTTCGCATTGCGGAAGACAGAGCGCCCCCGCGCGTGCGCGTACTGAACATAGAAAACCGGGTTGTCGCGCGACTGCTCGATCACCTTGGCCAAATCGAAATCGAGCTGGGCGTCGTTCTTCCTGAACAACATCATGAAGCGCACGGGGTCGACCCCGACTTCATCGACAACTTCCCGAAGCGTGACAAAACTGCCCGCCCGCTTGGACATTTTCACCGGCTCGCCGGCGCGCAAGAGGCGCACGAGCTGGCAGAGCTTCACGTCGAGCGTAACCTTGCCGGCGCTCAGCGCTTTGACTGCGGCATTCATGCGCTTCACGTAGCCGCCGTGGTCCGCACCCCACACGTCGATCAGCGTCCTGAACCCGCGTTCGATCTTGTCGCGGTGATAGGCCATGTCGGCCGCGAAATAGGTGTAGGAGCCGTCCGACTTCATCAGCGGCCGATCGACGTCGTCGCCGAAGGCGGTCGCGCGGAACAGCGTCTGCTCGCGGTCTTCCCAGTCCTCCACCGGCGCGCCTTTGGGCGGCGGCAGGCGGCCCTCGTAAACATGTCCGGCCTGCCGCAGAAATTCGATGGTTTCGGCAACCTTGTCCTTACCGCCCGCGGTCAGCGACCGCTCGGAGAAGAAGACCTCGTGACGGATTTCGAGCGAGGCCAGATCCTCGCGGATCATGTCCATCATCATATTGATCGCGGTTTCGCGGACGATCGGAAGCCAGTCGCCGTCGGGCTTCTGCAAGAGCGCGCGGCCATGGGTTTCGGCCAGCACCTTGCCGACCGGGATCAGATAGTCGCCGGGGTATAATCCTTCAGGAATCTCGCCAATCTCGTC
The DNA here is from genome assembly GCA_963205465.1 of Pseudomonadota bacterium. Taxonomy (GTDB): domain Bacteria; phylum Pseudomonadota; class Alphaproteobacteria; order Rhizobiales; family Xanthobacteraceae. The sequence continues at coordinate 4,385 of CAUJKG010000096.1, forward strand.
GCCCAGCGCTTCCCGATAGCGGAGGAACGCGGAACGCGCGAGGACGTCGACCTGCGCTCCGGCATCGTTGATGTAGTACTCACGCGCGACGTCATAGCCCGCAAAAGCAAGCAGTCTTGCCAGCGCGTCGCCGAATACCGCGCCACGACCGTGGCCGACGTGCATGGGGCCGGTGGGGTTCGCCGACACGTATTCGACGTTGACCTTCTCTCCCCGGCCCATCTCGGTCCGGCCGAAATCCTTGCCCGACCCGATCGCGGCACGCAGCACTTCCAGCCAGAACGAGGCATCGAGCGAAAGGTTGATGAAGCCCGGACCGGCGACCTCGACCTTCGCTACGTGGGGGGCCGCCTTCAGCTTCGCGGCGAGCTTCTCGGCAATCTCGCGTGGCTTCTGCTTCGCATCCTTGGCGAGCACCATCGCCGCATTGGTCGCAAGGTCCCCGTGGGTTTCGTCCTTCGGCGGCTCGACGACGATCCGCGAAAAGTCGAGGCCGGCAGGGATCGCGCCGTCCTTCACAAGGGCGTTCAGGGCGTCGTGGACATGACCCAAATAGATCGAAAAGACGTTCATTTTGCTCGATTTTCTGAGAGAGCGTAGGGAGCTATCGCAGATCGGGGGTCGAGTCAAAATAGCGGCGATGGGCCTCGATTGCGAAGCGATCCGTCATCCCCGCGATGAAATCCGCGATCTGGCGCACAAGACCGGCTTCATCGGTCGCGATCCGCTCGGCACCGAGATCAGCGGGATAGGCGAGAAAATGCGCGAACAGATCGCGCACAATGCTTTCGGCGTCTCCCATGATGCGAACTACGCGCTCGGAGCGGTACATGCGGGGCGTGAGGAACGCCTTGATCTGTCGATCCGCCGCTTCGCCGGCAGCGGAAAAGCGGATCAACGGGTCGCGCGCCTGCCGGACGTCCTCGGCCGAATGGGGCTGGAGTGCCGCGACGCGCCGGTTCGATTCCTGCAACACGTCGTCGATGAGCGCCGCAATCAAACGGCGTATGACTTCGCTGGCGGACCGCGAAGGCGGCGCCACCGGATAGAGCTTGCGAACTTTCGCGACGATTTCCCCGACGAGACCGATCGGCCGCAAATCGGCAAGCTCGAAAAGCCCCGCACGCATGGCGTCGTCGAGGTCGTGCGCGTCATAAGCAATGTCGTCGGCAATCGCGGCGACCTGCGCTTCCGCGCTCGCGAAGGTCCAGTATTCGAGATCCCATTCGTCGCGCTGCTCGACGAAGGCCAGCGGCAAACCGCTTTCCGTATAGCGGCCGATGGCGGCTCCCTCTTCGTCCGTCAGCGGGCCGTTATGCTTCGCAACCCCTTCGAGCGTCTCCCAGGTAAGGTTCAAACCATCGAAACTCGCGTAGCGGCGCTCGAGCTTGGTCACGACGCGAAGGCTCTGCGCGTTGTGATCGAAGCCGCCGTAATCGTCCATGCAGGCATCGAGCGCGCGTTCGCCGGCGTGCCCGAACGGCGGATGGCCGAGGTCATGCGATAGCGCCAGCGTTTCCGCGAGGTCTTCGTCGAGGCCGAGCGAACGGGCCAAGGCGCGGGCGATCTGGCTGACCTCCAGCGTATGCGTCAGCCGGGTCCGGAAATGATCGCCTTCGTGCGAGACAAAGACCTGGGTCTTGTGTTTGAGCCTGCGGAACGCCGTCGAATGGATGATGCGGTCGCAGTCGCGGCGAAAGTCGCTGCGGGACGGACTCGCCGGCTCGGGGAACAGACGCCCCCTGGTTGTCCCCGGATCGGCCGCCCACTCCGCCCTCGGCGTAAATATCGCTGTAGCCACGAGAATTTGCCCTGATTGACTTCGCCGTCCGCCGCCTTACCTATAGAACGTAACGCTTTGGTTTGGAAAACCGGCCCAATGGACGCTTCTTCCGTCGTCGTCACCGACAGCGCGATCAAAAAGATCGCCAGCATTCTCGGCTCCGAAAGGGAGCCATCGGTCTTGCGCGTCAGCGTGGAAGGCGGCGGCTGCTCCGGCTTTCAATACAAGTTCGATATCCAGCGCCAGCCCGAGACCGAGGACGTGGTGATCGCCCGCGACGGAGCGACCCTCGTGATCGATCCGGTCTCGCTGCAATATCTTTCCGGATCGAAGATCGATTATGCGGACGAGCTGATCGGCGCCGCTTTCAAGATCGAAAATCCGAACGCGACCGCATCCTGCGGTTGCGGCACCAGCTTTTCGCTCTAACGCCGCTTCGCCCGCATGCGGATCGCAAGCTGGAACGTCAATTCCATCAAGGCTCATCTCGGCGCGGTCACCTCCTGGCTCAAAGAGCGCGAGCCTGACGTCGTCTGCCTGCAGGAACTCAAATGCGTGGACGAAGCCTTTCCGCGCACCGAGATCGAAGACCTCGGCTACAACGTCGCCGTGCACGGTCAGAAGACCTATAACGGTGTCGCAATTCTATCGAAGCATCCGATCGATGAAGCGAACCCTCGCCTGCCCGGCGACGACGAAGACGCGCATGCGCGTTACATCGAAGCGACCATCTCCACCAAAGGCGGCGCGATCCGCGTCGCGTCGATCTATCTGCCGAACGGCAATCCGGTCGGCACGGAGAAGTTCAAGTACAAGCTTGCCTGGATGGATCGCCTGCACAGGCATGCGCGCAAGTTGCTTGAACTCGAAGAACCTCTGGTGCTTGCCGGCGACTTCAATGTGATCCCGACGCCGAGCGACGCCGAGTTTCCCGAGAAATGGACCGGTGACGCGTTGTTTCAGCCGGAGACGCGCGCGAAATTCCGCACGCTGTTATCGCTCGGATTCACTGACGCGCTTCGCGCAACCAGTGACAGCAAAGGTCTTTATACGTTCTGGGACTATCAGGCCGGAGCGTTCCAGAAGAACAACGGCATCCGTATCGACCATCTCCTGCTTTCGCCGAAGGCGGCGGATCGCCTAGAGCGCGTCGGGATCGACAAGAAAGTCAGAGCGGCGGAAAAGCCCTCCGATCACGTCCCGATTTATGCCGATTTTCGTTTCGCGAACCGGTGACGCTGCGCGTTTTTCCGCGCAGCCTCGTTCAACCGACTTCAGCGATTGGCGCGCAGATGCTGCTCTAGATAGGCCCGCGCAATGATGCGGTCGTCTTCGGTGGTCTGTTTCACGGCGTCGTCGTAAGCCTGCTGAATCCACTCGTCGCCTTGCGCATGCGCGGCGTCGAGCGCGAGCGTAAGCCACATCAAACCACGCGCTGCTTGCCGCGGAACGTCCTCGCCCTGGATCATCATCTGCCCGAGCAGCGCCTGGGCCATATACTGCCCCTTGTTCGCCGCCGAATAGAGCCAGCGGGCCGCCGTGCGCGGATCTTTCTGCGCGCCGCGTCCGTCGAGATAAAGCCGGGCGAGGAAATATTGCGCGTCGGCGTCACCAAAATAGGTCGCCGCATAACGGAAAAGCTGCAAGGCGCGGCGCGGATCCGCCTTTACTTCCGTGTTGGGGATTCCAACAAGGTGATAGTTGCCGAGCGCCACGAAAGCGTTTGCGACGTAACGCGACTGCGGCAGAAACGGGGAGGTTTCGGCGTTCTGCGAGGCGACCTGATTGAAATACCGGTAGGCGCGATAAGGATCGACTTTGACGCCATCGCCGTCCGCATAGATGCGGCCGAGTTTCCATTGCGCGCCGGCATGACCATGCTCGGCCGCATATTGAAGCGCAGTCAGCCCCTTGGTGCGATCGCCCGCGATAAAGGCCTG
>CAUJKG010000097.1 GCA_963205465.1 Pseudomonadota bacterium
CTTCAACATCGACCCGGCCGGTTACGCGGCCGAGCGAGCGGGCGGCCAGCCGCAACTCCTCGGCAAAAATTTCTTCCTCGCCAGGCTTTGCATGCGCCATTGCGGAAGAAATCCGGTTCGCCGTTTCGCGTAAGGCCACCCGCTGCCGCTCATGTGTGACGAGCGCCGGCTCGCCAGCAAAACGTTCAGCTTCGATCGTCAAACGCTTCAAAAGCTCATCGATCCCTTGTCCGGTTTTGGCCGAAATCGGGAGAGAGTCTTTCTGATTCAACGATTGTTTCGAATCTGAATCGATCAGGTCGGCCTTGGTCGAAATGCGCCATACCGACTGGTGCTCGGCTGTCGGCAGACAAATGGACGGCCCCTCCCGCGACGTAAGCAGAAGCACAAGATCGGCGGTTTCCGCGCGGGCACGCGCGCGACGCACGCCCTCCTGTTCCACCGGATCACTCGTATCCCGAAGCCCCGCCATATCGATCAGAATCACAGGAACACCGTTCAGATCGAGGGCGACTTCGATTACATCGCGCGTAGTCCCCGGGATGTCCGAAACAATGGCCACATCCCGCTGCGCAAGCGCATTCAGCAGCGTGGATTTTCCGGCATTGGGCGCGCCGGCAATTGCGACAGAAAAACCTTCTCGTAATCGTTCTCCGCGCCGCGCATCAGCCAGCGCAAGATCAATCTCCGTTTTGATTTCGGATGCGACTCGACACGCCGGATTCAACAGATTTTCTGGCACATCTGCTTCATCCGCGAAGTCGAGATTGGCCTCAATCAGCGCCATGGCTTCGATTAGCCGACCTCGCCAGCCCTCGACCTTCTTCGACAGCCCGCCCTCATACTGCAGTATCGCCTGCCGCCGCTGCGCTTCGGTCTCGGCATGGATGAGATCGCCCAAGCCTTCGGCATGGGAGATATCCATCTTGCCGTTCAGCACCGCGCGTTTCGTGAACTCGCCGGCCTCGGCGGGACGAAAGCCGGGCAACCCGCAAAGCACAGCAAAAACCTTCGCCAAGATCGCGCGGCCGCCATGCAAATGCAGTTCGACCATATCCTCGCCGGTCTCGCTGCGCGGTGACTGAAACCACAGTGCAAGCGCATCATCGATTGTTTCACGGGTATCAGGATCCAATAGGCGCGCGCGCGCCGCCCGGCGCGGCTCGGGCAACTTCACGCCGAATGTTTCGAGTCCGACTCGAGCCTTGCTGCCGCTGATCCGCACCACCGCAATTGCGGCTGGGAGCCGTCCGCTCGAGAGCGCGAAAATGGTGTCATCACTCATGCGAACGCAGCCTCTGTCATCGTGTTAGAAACACACATGTCGGAAAATCGCCTCGCGCACGAAACCAGCCCGTACCTCATCCAGCATAAGGATAACCCGGTATACTGGTGGCCGTGGTCCCCGGAAGCTTTCGCCGAGGCGAAACGGACAAACAAGCCCGTTCTACTCTCGATCGGTTATGCCGCCTGCCACTGGTGCCATGTCATGGCGCATGAAAGCTTCGAGGACACCGCCACCGCGGCGGTCATGAACGAGCTCTTCGTGAACATCAAAGTCGATCGCGAGGAGCGGCCCGAGGTCGACGAGATCTACATGACCGCGCTCCATCACCTCGGCGAGCAAGGCGGCTGGCCACTGACCATGTTCCTCGATGCCGACGGCAAGCCGTTCTGGGGCGGCACGTATTTTCCGAAGACCGCCCAATACGGCCGGCCGGGCTTTCAGGACGTCCTGCGACAAATTGCCCGGATTTATCGTGAAGAACCGGACAAGGTCGGCAAGAACCGCGACGCGATCCTTACGGCACTCCGCGAGAAAGCCCGACCTTCCGGCAGGGTTACGATCGGCATCGAAGAGCTGAACCAGCTCGCAAGCCAGTTCCTCAATCTCTTCGACATGGAAAAAGGCGGCATCCGCGGCGCACCGAAATTTCCGCAAAGTGCCATCCTGGAAATGCTCTGGCGGGCAGGCGATCGGACCGGCTCCGAATCTTTTTATGACGCTGTTCTCGTCGCGCTTCGCAACATGTGTGAGGGCGGCATCTACGACCATATCGGCGGCGGTTTCTCGCGCTATTCGGTCGATGACCGCTGGCTGGTGCCGCACTTCGAGAAGATGCTCTACGACAACGCGCAGCTCCTCGAGCTGCTTGCGCTCGCCTGGCACAAGACCGGCGATGATCTGTTCCGCCGCCGCGCACATGAAACCGTCGAATGGCTCAAGCGCGAGATGGTGGTCAAAGGCGGCGGCTTCGCCTCGAGCCTGGACGCTGATTCGGAAGGCGAGGAGGGCAAGTTCTACGTCTGGTCGCTCGCAGAGATCGAAAGCGTTCTCGGCGCGGAAGACGCAGCTATCTTCGCGAGCGCCTACGACATCACCGGCGACGGGAATTTCGAAGGCCACAACATTCCGAACCGGCTGAAGTCCGGCAACGCGAGTGCTGCGGAAGAAACACGGCTCGCGCCGCTCCGCGTCAAACTTCTACAGGCACGCGCAACCCGGATCCGTCCCGGACTCGACGACAAGGTGCTGGCCGACTGGAACGGCCTGATGATCGCCGCACTCGCCAACGCCGGAGCGTTGTTTGAGGAGCCAAGCTGGATTGCCCTCGGCGCGAGCGCCTTTCGCTTCGTTTCCGATGAGATGACGCGCCATGGGCGTCTCGGCCATTCGTGGCGGGAGGGCGGGCTGCTCTTTCCCGGACTGTCCTCGGATTACGGCTCGATGATTCGCGCAGGCCTTGCACTTCATCGCGCGACCGGAGCGGTGGCCTATCTCGATCGCGCGGTCGAATGGGAGGCGCTGCTCGAACGCCATCACGCCAACCATGAAACCGGCGGCTATTTTCTCACCGCCGACGACGGCGGCGAACTGATCCTGCGGCCGGCATCCACCCGCGACGATGCGATTCCCAATCCACATGCCTGGATGGCGCAGAACCTCATCCGGCTCGCCGCACTTA
>CAUJKG010000098.1 GCA_963205465.1 Pseudomonadota bacterium
GACGTAACGGAATCAGAATGTTGAGGACACGGCGCGAATGCCGCGCGCTTCGTTATTCGACGTCTTCGACGCTATCCGGCCCGCCGCCGAACACCTTCTGCGCGAGCGTCGCGTGCATGAAATCGTCGAGATCGCCGTCCAGCACGTCCTGCGGGCTGGTCGAGGTGGTGCCGGTCCGCAAGTCCTTCACGAGCTGATACGGCTGCAGGACATACGAGCGGATCTGGTGGCCCCAGCCGATATCGGTCTTGGCCGCCTGCTCGGCCGCCGCCTTCTCTTCACGGCGCTTCAACTCGCGCTCGTAAAGTTTTGCGCGCAGCATATTCCATGCCTGCTCGCGGTTCTTGTGTTGCGAGCGGTCGCCCTGGCTCACCACGGCAATACCGGTCGGGATGTGCGTGAGTCGCACCGCGGATTCCGTCTTGTTGACGTGCTGACCGCCCGCGCCGCCGGAACGCATGGTGTCGACGCGCACTTGCGACTCGTCGATGTCGATCTTGATGTCGTCGTCGACCACCGGATAGACCGTGATCGAAGAAAACGAAGTGTGCCGCCGCGCGTTCGCGTCATAGGGCGAGATGCGCACCAGACGATGCACGCCGTTCTCGGTTTTCAGCCAGCCATAGGCATTCTTGCCCTTCACCTCGATGGTGGCGGATTTGATGCCGGCGGTTTCGCCGTCGCTCTGCTCGACCAGTGCGATCTTGAATTTATGCTGCTCGGCCCAGCGCGTGTACATGCGCAAAAGCATCGAGGCCCAGTCCTGGCTTTCAGTGCCGCCAGCACCGGCATGCACTTCGAGATAGGCGTCGTTGCTGTCGGCCTCGCCCGAAAGCAGCGCCTCCATCTGGCGGCGGCCGGTCTCGGCTTTCAGTTCGGCAAGGCCTGATTCGGCGTCCCTGACCGTGGCTTCGTCGCCTTCGGCTTCGCCGAGAGCGATCAATTCCACGTTGTCGGCGAGATCGGTTTCGATGCGCCTGATCGAGGACAAGGCATCCTCGAGCGAGGTGCGCTCCTGCATCAGCTTCGAGGCTTTCTGCGGATCGTCCCAGAGCTTAGGGTCTTCGGCGATCGCGTTCAGCTCGGCGAGCCGCTTTTCCGATTTTTCGACGTCAAAGAGACCTCCTCAGCAGTTCAACCGACTGCTTGATTTCTTCGACGAGCTTCTGAGTTTCGGCGCGCATTCGTTCACCAATATTTGCGCGCCTTATAGCAGCGGAAAGCCTTGCTGCAAGTTCGTCCGCCGGGAATAATCCTGGCCGTTCACGGATACGAGACCGCCATGAAGAACGTCATTTTCTCCCTCGTCTTAGCCGTTTTCTCGACCGGCGCGCTGGCGCAGCAGGGCGGCGAGGCCCCCGGCAATGCCACCAGCCCACGCGGCAGCAATATCGAAAGCCTCATGCGCGAGTTCGGTCTGATCGGCGGTCCCTGGTCAGCCGATTGCGCACGGCCGGAGTCGCCCACCAACTGGTATGGCTTTTTCGAAGTCCGCGATGGCGGCGTGACGCAGGTCTATTCGAACAGCAAGCAGGAAAATCGCTACGAGATTCTCGAAGCGACCCGGCTGTCCAGCGAACGGCTTCGGGTGCGGGTGCGCTTCACCAATCCGGACAGCAACGACCTGCAGACGCTGGAATGGGTCGTGCGCGACGGGCGGCTGCGCACCTTCTCCAATGTTTCGGAACGGCGCGGGGCTTCGGTAACGGACGGCAAGACCGCGAGCGGCGGCGAAACCCCTTGGGTTTCGCGCTGCCGGTAAAAAAAACGGGCACTTCCTAGGTGCCCGTTTTTCTTTGTCACCAGAGTCCGCGGCCTCTCGTGAAGAAGCCCTGCTGATCCTGCGTCGTCGTGCGGTTCTGGTTACCGCCGATCGGATTGCCGTCGGCGTCGTTGAAGCCGACGATCGAGAGCGAGTCCGGCGGCGCGGTGCCAGGGCGGAACGCTTCGAGAATGACCTTGTTGTCGCCGTGCTGCGCACGAAGACCGGTCGTCAGATCCACGCGGATCAGCTTCAGTCCCGGCGGCACGCGGAACGGCTGCGGCGGACGATCCGCCAGCGCTTCCTTCAGGAAGTCCCGCACGATGGGCGCCGCATACTGGCCGCCGGTGACGCCGCGGCCGAGCGGACGCGGCCGGTCGTAACCGAGATAGACGCCCACCACCATGTCGGGGGTGAAGCCCATGAACCAGACGTCCTTCTCGTCGTTGGTCGTGCCGGTCTTGCCGGCAACCGGACGATTGAGCGCGCGCAGCGTGGCGCCGGTACCGCGCAACACCACGCCTTCCATCATCGAGGTGATCTGGTAGGCGCTCATCGGATCGATCACGAGTTCGCGGCGGTCGATCAGGGTCGGCTCTTCCTGATTGTTCCAGGCCTGTGCTTCGCAGCCCTGGCACTGGCGGTCGTCATGCTTGAAGATCGTTTTGCCGTAGCGGTCCTGTACGCGGTCGATCAGCGTCGCCTTGATCTTGCGCCCGCCGTTCGCAAACATCGAATAGCCGGCCGCCATGCGCAACAGCGTCGTTTCGCCCGCGCCGAGCGCGTAAGAAAGATACGGCGGCATGTTGTCGTATATGCCGAAGCGGCGCGAATATTCCTGGATGAGCGGCATGCCGACATCCTGCGCGAGCCGCACGGTCATGACGTTGCGCGAATGCTCAATGCCGAAACGCAATGTCTGCGGTCCGTAATACTTGCCGGAATAGTTTTGCGGATTCCACGCCTGCTGGCCCGGCCCCTGCTCCAGTTCGAACGGCGCATCCATCACGATCGATGACGGCGTATAGCCGTTGTCGAGGGCGGCGGCATAAACGAAGGGTTTGAACGAGGAGCCCGGCTGACGATAGGCCTGCGTCACGCGGTTGAACTGACTCTCTTCGAACGAGAACCCGCCGACCAGCGCGAGTACGCGCCCGGTCCAGGGGTCCATCACGACCAGACCGCCGGAAACTTCAGGCACTTGCTGCAAGCGCCACTGGTTATCCTTGCCGTCCAGCTTGGAGACATAAACGATGTCGCCGGGCGCGAAGGCCTTGCGCATCGATTGCTTGGTCCACTTGATGCCGTCGGCGGGAATGACGCCGGTTTCCCGCTCCTGCGAGAGCGCGCCGCCGCGGTCGCGCTGCGGCTGGAAGCCGATGGTCGCGGACTGGTCGCTGACCTGCAACACGACGGCAAGCCGCCAGCCGGTATCGTTCAGCGTGCGGACTTCGGCGAGCTTCGCGCCCCAGTCGATGCCGGGCACCGGATCCATCTTCTGCTGCGCGCCGCGCCAGCCGCGGTTCTCGTCGAAGCGGATCAGGCCTTGCGTAAACACGCGACGCGCGATGACCTGCAGTTTCGGGTTGAGCGTGGTGCGAACCGAAAGGCCGCCTTCGTAAAGCTTCTTCTCGCCGTAGCGCTCGAAAACTTCGCGGCGCACTTCCTCGGCGAAGTATTCGGCGTTGAACTGGTTCGGCCCCTGCGCGCGCATCGCGATGTTCAAGGGCTTCTTCTTCGCCTCGTTCGCCTCTTCCTGCTTGATCGCGCCGGTGATAACCATCTGGTCGATCACCCAGTTGCGGCGCGCGATCGCAGCGGCCTGCTGGCGGAACGGATGATAGTTGTTCGGGCCCTTCGGGAGCGCCGCGAGATAAGCGACCTCCTCAATGGCGAGTTGATGAACCGACTTGTCGAAATAGAGGAGCGACGCGGCGGCAATGCCGTAGGCGCCGAGACCGAGATAAATGTCGTTCAGATAAAGTTCGAGGATCTTTTCCTTCGAATAAGCACGCTCGATGCGCAGCGCCAGCAGCGCTTCCTTGATCTTGCGGTTGATCGAGGTTTCGTTGCCGACGAGGAAGTTCTTCGCGACCTGCTGCGTGATGGTGGATGCACCCTGCGGGCGGCGGCCGGTGCCCCACTGCTCGATGTTGTTGACGACGGCGCGGGCGATGCCGAACAGATCGATGCCGCCATGCTCCCAGAAATTCTTGTCTTCGGCGGAAGTGAAGGCGTCGAATACGCGCTTCGGGATCGCCTGAATCGGAAGATAGAGCCGGCGCTCGCGCGCATATTCGGCCACCAGCGAACCGTCCGCCGCGTGCACGCGGGTCATGACCGGCGGCTCGTAGTCCTGCAACTGGGAGAAGTCCGGCAGGTCCTTCGAATAGTGCCAGACCGCCCAGGTCGCACCGACCGCGCCGACCACGAACATGATCGCGCCGGCGGCGAACAGGAAGCCCAGGAATCGTACGAAAAACCGCATGCTAAATTGACCTGCCCTGCCGCGATTCAACCGTCTCGCCGGGTAATACCCCAATCGGCCCTAATTCGGCGCTCGCGTCCAGCCCTCGCAACGCAAAATTGCGTTATCCGGTTACCTTGTGTCCTAATCGCCGCGAAAGGCCAAATTTGGGCCTGTCCGCCAAAGACATAAGCCGGATGTGGGGAGAGCAGTTCCGGGGTTCAACCGGCGGAATTGGGGGCGGCGACCATGGCGTTGCCCCGCCATTGGAAATTGCGGCCGCGCCAGCCCTCGAACCAGAGGCCCGGCAGGATCAAGTCCCGAAAGGCGCAGAGCAAGGGCGAGCGCCAGTTCCAGTGCCAGCCAAGCCGGCGGGCAAGCGTGGCTTCCGCCCCGTACCAGAGCGCGGCAAAACCGAGCCCTAGGAGCCAGGGCAACCCGGCGAAATGGGCGGCGGCACCGGCCAGGATCGAGGGCCAGATGCCACCCGACAGAATCTCCAGCGCGAAGCAGAGCGGAAAGCTCACCCGCCGCAGCCGCGCCCAGCGCACCTGCCGGGCCCAGACCTCGCGCACGCCGCGATTCCCGAGCGGTTGCACGAAATACGAGTCGGCGAGCCGGACCACGAGCCCCGCCTCGCGCACGATCTTGGTCGAGGCGGCGTCTTCCGCGGTTTCCGCGCCGAGGGCGGCGATCCCGCCTTTCGCTTCGAGGAGATCGCGCCGCCAGAGCATCGACTTGCCTTGCGCGAAACCGGCGCCGATCGAATCCGCGAAATATTGCCAGCGCGCCTGATACTCGTTCAGGAATACGCATTCGAACTCGGCGGGAATGCTCCGCGGTACAGCGCCGACCGGCGGCGCGCAGACGAGACCGGTATCCTCGCCCCAGACTTCGAACAGCCGCTGCAAATAATCGGGCGGCAGGATCACGTTCGAATCCGAAAGCACGATCCAGTCATGCGCCGCGGCGCGCCAGCCTTTGACGCAATTGTTCAGCTTCGGGTTCTCGCTGACGGGATCGTCGCCGGTAAGCAGTTGCGCCCTTGCCGCGGAATATTCGCCGATCAATCTGCGGATCAGCGGAATGACCGGATCGTTCGGCGACGCCACGCAAAAGATGATTTCATAGTCCGGATAATCCAGATGGAAGGTCGAGCGCAGCGTGGTCTCGGCGTCCGCATCGAGACCGCAAACCGGCCGCACCACGCTGACCGGCGGCATTCCTTGTGAAAATTCCCGCACCGGCTTTGTGCGCAACTTTAACAGCGTCAGCGCGATGCTGGTCAGATGAATGATGGCGGCGATGGCGCTAGTGCCAGCAAGAAACCAAATCAGCGAGTTCATGCCCCGCGTGATGCATCGCGGGTCGTGTCAGGCGTATGACGTTCACCGCCGCACGGTGCAGGACAACGGCTGCGGCTGACAGGCGATACCGATATTGTTCAGCGCGTCGAACTTGCCGTCGGCGGCGCGGCGGAAACGCTGGCAGCCATTCGATGCCTCGATGCAGTCGCTTGCCAACCGGTCGAACTCATTGGGCTCCGGCGCGGGCAAAGCGCGATGCGGCTTCGCCTTCGGCGGTGGCAAAGGCAGATCGGCCGCGGACGCCGCGCCTGCAACCAGCAGCGCTGCTGCGGAAACCATGCCAATCAGGATGCCGAACCTTTTCATGCCGCGAGACTAAGCCCGTTTTCATTTCCCTGCCAGCGCCTGCATTGCGCCGCCACCCTGCTGCTCGCATGATCCGGCCCGAAAGAATTACAGGAGCCTCCCGGCATGGCCGAACCGATTTTGATCGAGCGCTTGAACCGCATCGCTATCATCACCGTCAACCGGCCGGAGCGGCGCAATGCTTTCGATCTCGCGACCGCGGAAGCCATCTACAAAGCCTTCAAGCAGTTCGATGCGGACGACACGCTCGATGTCGCGGTGCTTACCGGCGCGGGCGGTAACTTCTGCGCGGGTGCGGACCTGCATGCCTTCGCGCAAGGCGAGCCGCGCCCATTCCTGACTGAAGGCGACTTCGCCCCGATGGGCTGCACGCGGTTGAAACTCTCCAAGCCTGTAATCGCAGCGATAGAGGGCTACGCAGTCGCGGGCGGGATCGAAGTCGCGTGCTGGTGCGACCTGCGGGTCGCCGCCAAATCCGCGACCTTCGGCGTATTCTGCCGCCGTTTCGGCGTGCCGCTGGTCGACCTCGGCACCATCCGCCTGCCGCGGCTGATCGGCCATAGTCGAGCCATGGACCTGATCCTCACCGGCCGCCCAGTCAAAGCCGACGAAGCGCTCACGATGGGATTGGCAAACCGCGTCGTCGAAGACGGCAAGGCGCTGGAAGCTGCGCTCGAAATCGCGGAACAGCTTTCCGCATTCCCGCAGGTCTGCATGCGCGCGGACCGCCTGTCCGCGCTTTCACAATGGGAACTGGATTGGGACGAGGCAACGCGAAAAGAAATGGAAG
>CAUJKG010000099.1 GCA_963205465.1 Pseudomonadota bacterium
CGCGGCATGGGAGCGCCTCATATCATCTGGGCGATCGAAAGTCAGATCGATCAGCTAGCGGAGAAGCTGAATAAGGATCCGCTGGAATATCGAATTCAACTCGCTAATCAGCCCGGGGACGTGACACCGCAGGGCTTCCGCATTTCCACCTGCGGCTTGTCCGAATGCCTTTCCGAAGCCGGCAGGCTGATCGGGTGGGAAGCCAGAAAGCGCAATCCCGTTCCTTTCAGGGGAGTGGGGTTCGGCGCGATGATCAATCCGAGTGTCGGGGTTCTTTATCCCGAGGGAAACTTCGCCAATGTGGCGCTCGAACTGCAGGCCGACGGCACTTTCCGTCTGTTTACGCAGGCGGCTGATTGTGGCACGGCGCAGAACACGGTGCTTGCGCAGTTTGCCGCCGAAGAAATCGGCATTTCGATCCAGCAGTTCCAAGTCGTCCATATGGATACGGAGCTTGCCCCTGACGATCTTGGAAGTGCCGCCTCCCGCGTAACATTCGTTACCGGAGCCGCGACCATCGACGCCGGCAAGAAAATAAAACTCGCAGTCGGCGATAAACTTGCCGCGAAGTGGGGAATTGCACCCGAAAAGATCGTTTTCGAAGACGGCTATGTCGCTGAGGAAAGAAATAATGCGCGGCGCCTCACCTGGCGTCAGGTCGCGGGTTTGATCGGGCCGCTCCGGGTGGAGGGGCGGCACGAAATCAATCTGGAGCGCTCGCAGCCGATCACCGGATATGGACACTACTCCGCGACTTACGGCTTCGGCGCGCAGGCCGCGGAAGTCGAAGTCGATCCGGCAACTGGAAAAATTCGCGTGCTGAAAGTAGTCTCGGTGCTCGACATCGGCAAAGTGGTGAATCCGCTTACGCTCGATGGTCAGATGCACGGCGGCATCGCGCAAGGTATCGGCATGGCGCTGTCAGAAGAGCTCGTGTTCGATCACGGCATTCCGGTGAACACCTCGCTTATCAATTATCGCGTGCCGCGCATTTTCGAAGCGCCTGAGATCGTAACGCACTACATCGAAACCAACGACAAGTTGGGGCCCCTTGGCGCCAAGGCAGGCGGCGAGCACTCCATCAACCCGACCATCGCCGCGATCGGAAACGCAGTGGCCAATGCAATAGGCGTGCGCTTCACGGATCTTCCGATCACGCCCCAGAAAGTGCTCGATGCACTTCGCGTCAGAAATCCTGCGCCGGTCGCGCGGCAGCCCTGGCGGCGGCCGCTCAATCTTGAAGTCGCTACGGTCCGTAAGCTCTATCCCAAGATTATTTTCCCGGCTTTAAAGGCGGCAGGAAAAAAACTGTCCAAGGGGCGGCGCAAGGTTTCTAGGTTCGACTTCGTCACGCCCACCACGATCGAAGAGGCGTGTCGCCATCTGTCGCGGACGGATGTAAAGGCAAAGCCGGTTGCCGGCGGAACTGACCTCTTGGTTGGGATCAGGCAGGGAATTTACGATCCCGACATCCTTGTCGATATTTCCCGCCTGACGGAAATGCGCCGCATCGAGCGAACCGATTCTAGCATTGTCATCGGCGCTTCGGTGACCCTTTCCGAACTCTGTGACAGTCAGTTGGTGCACGACGAACTGCCAGGGTTCTCTGCCGGGCTCGGTTTGATCGCGACCCAGCAGATCCGCAATGCCGCGACGATTGCCGGAGATTTGTGTCAAGAGAAGCGCTGCTGGTTTTTCCGTTCCACGCTGCCTTGCTACAAGTTCGGCGGCGCTTCGTGCCCCTGCTACGCCGTCACCGGGGACAGCCGGCATCATTCGATCATCGGGGCGGGGAGGTGTGCAGCCCCCTGCATCGCAGACGCGGCACCCATGCTGGTTGCGCTCGACGCTTCCGTGCATGTGTTCGGTCCTGAAGGTCGCCGCAAAATTCCGATGGAATCATTCTATCTGGCCCCAGGCGAGACCGCACTGCAAAGGGGCGAGTTGATCTTTGCCATTGAGGTACCGCTCCTGAACGGTGCCGCGTTTCACTATGAGAAATTTGCGCATTGGCGCGGCGACTTTCCGGAGGCCTCGGCCGCAGTGAGGCTCGAACTGAACGGGAAGAACGCGCCGGCGATCCGCATTTCGTTCGGCGGGGTTTCGCCTTTGCCAATGCGTCCGCATGCGACCGAAGCCCAGCTGCAGAAAGCGGGCCTCGGCGAAGAGAATATCGAACGTGCCGCGCGCCGCGCGGTCCGCGGGGCACTTCCGCTGAAAGACAACGAAGGAAAAGTCGAAATGCTGGTCGCTGTCACTGCGGCGGCGGTTCGCAAGGCACGAAATCAATTCGTATCGTTATCGTAGGAGATCGATCATGACTGGCCGGAATAAACTATGGTTTGGGGCAACATTGATGGCGCTGACCCTGGTGTCGAGCGTTTGTTCCGCGCAGCCCGTGGAGAAGTTCGTCTACGGAGTTCCTTCGGCTGTTAACACCGACATCGCAAACTTTATCTTTGCCGAAGAACTTGGCTACTTCAAAGAGGCGCGCATCTCGATGGAGTATATTCCCGTCGCTGGTTCCGGCGTTTCCATCCCCATGATGATGTCGGGCCAGCTGCAGGTGACGAATGCAAGCTTGGAACCGTTGACGATTTCGAGAGTG
>CAUJKG010000100.1 GCA_963205465.1 Pseudomonadota bacterium
CGGTTGGTGCAAACTAGCTTTTCCGGCTCCGAAAGAAGAGAATTGTCGTGAAAAACCAGTAAGATAACTGGCGGGAGCGACGGGACTCGAACCCGCGGCCTCCGGCGTGACAGGCCGGCGCTCTAACCAACTGAGCTACGCCCCCGAAGGGAGAGTGGTCCGGATAAAGACCGGAATCCCTTTAGTCAAGGCGCTTTCCGCGACCTCGAATGCAAAAAACCCCTGAAAATGGCTGCTTACTGATAGTCGGCTCGTTCCGAATCGTCTAAACGCCAGAAATTGCAATGTTCCTACGCCGCTTGATGACAAAGGAGCTCATCCATGGCTGAGAAGAAGTCGGCGACGCCCGCCACCCATACGCTTAAGCATCTGGCGGCGCAGCTAGCCGAAGAACACGAACTGTCGAAGAAGCAGAGCGAGCAGATCCTCAACGATCTGGTCGCGAAGATCACCAAGCTGCTCAAGAAGGGCGATCGCGTCCGCATGAGCGGTCTTGGCATTCTCCAGGTCCGCAAGCGCGCTGCCCGCATGGGCCGCAACCCGGCGACCGGTGAGCAGATCCAGATCAAGGCCTCGAAGAAGGTCGCTTTCCGGGCTGCGAAGGAACTGAAAGAAGCGATCTAAGCTTCTTCGTTTCTGCGAACCGATAAATCCCAACGGCGATGCGCGAAAGCGCGTCGCCGTTTGCTTTTTTGCCCGCAGGCAGCAGCCATCGCATTCCTGACTTAGCGACCTTGCAAAAACGATATGCCTGCCCGAGCGTACTTGCTGGTAGGAGAAAGCGGAATTTCCACGGCGCAACCGTTGCGCTTCAATCTACCCTGGAGAAATCAATTGGCTCTCAAATTACAAGTCATCATCGGCAGCACCCGCCCCGGCCGCACCGGCCCCACGGTCGCCAAGTGGTTCGCGGACTTCGCGAAGCAGCACGGCAAATTCGACGTAGAACTCGTCGATATCGCCGACTTCAATCTGCCCGTTTATGACGAGCCGAAACATCCGGCGACGGGCCAGTACGAGCATGAACACACGAAGCGCTGGAGTGCGACGATCAAGACCGCCGACGCCTACGTTTTCGTTCATCCCGAGTACAATTACTTTGCGCCGCCTGCTCTTGTGAACGCGCTCAACTACATTTTCTCGGAATGGAACTACAAGCCCGCGGGTCTTGTCAGCTATGGCGGCATCTCCGGCGGCCTGCGCGCCGCGCAATCGCTGAAGGGGATTCTCACAACGCTGAAGATGATGCCGATCACCGAAGGCGTACCGGTCCCCATGGTCGCCAGCATGATCAAGGACGGTGTCTTTCAGCCGACCGACCCCGTCAAGGAAGGCGCGACCAAGATGCTCGACGAATTGCTGCGTTGGGCGGAAGCGCTGAAATCGATGCGCAAATAAGCGATAAGCCACGATCAAGCCGGCTGCACGCGACAAGCGGGCAGCCGGCTTTTTTTGTCAGCGTTTCACCCAAGCGCTGTTCGACGAGTCCCGGGATTCCGCAGCCAGCGAAGCTGCCAGAACTTCAGGCTCAATATTGATGATGATCCCTTCGGGTGGACCGGCATACAAATAGAGCGGGACGAAACTAAGCCGGCCGCCCGCCCGTTCATCGGCCACCTCTCCGGAAATGCTCGGCCCCCAGATCAACGCATTGTCCGTGTCGCCGAAGCGGTCGGCGGTAACCAGCGCGCTCATCTGATAATTCTCGGTCAGACCGAGGCCTGGAAAGAGTTTCGAGGGACGTTTGAAGGAGACTTTCAGCTCTCCGCTTCTTGGATCCCAGCTGGTATCCGCAACGCTGGCACCGATATGTTTGGCGACCACGGCAGCAAGGTCGTCGGCAATCTTCTGCCGGTCCAGCACGCCCTTGGTCACCCAGCGCGCACCGCTGACGCGCACCGAGGGCGTCCAGAACAACGGCGCGCTCCAGCCCGCACGCAGCACGTCCGGCAGCCTGCGCAGCCGCTCCACGAGCGCCTGGGTCTCCTCGGGCGGCGCAACGATCCGTAGGTACTCCTCGCCGGAACGAAGCGAAGCGCATTTATCGACGCTCGTCGAAGTCAGATCCACTTTGACATTGGCATCGCGCAGCGCTTCGAGAAGTTGTGGCAGCGCGCCGCGCCGGTATTTCACGCCCAGCGTGTTCGGCGAAGTACCCTCGTCGAAGCCCTCCGGCTTCTCGACAACGTTCACATATTCGGTTTCGGGCGAGGGTTCGGTACCGACCGTGGGTTCGCTCGAAATCGGATAGCTCTTGCCGCCGATCGTAATCGTTCCGCTGAACACGAGGCGGCCTTGGCCCGCGGGTCGCCGCTGCAGATTAACGGAAACCTGCCGCTTCGCCTCGCTGGAAACCGCCGTACCGGTGAGGTTCGCGCCGTCGATTTTCAACGGCAGAAGCACCCGGTCGAAATCGCCAAGCGTCAGCACGCCGTTGCTGGTATCGACATTGAACGCGTAGCAAAGATCGAGGGAAAACCTCGCCGTCTTGTCGCCCGCCTGCTCTTCGATGATCCGCAGGTCCGCCGTGCTGTTGTCGCCGAGGACGATCGGCGGCGAATAAACCTGACGCTCTTGCGCTGCCACACTTCCTGTCATGACGGACAGGGACAGGAATGTGACTTGGATGATTTTGATCATGGAGCCCTCCGGTGGCGAAAGGCTACCTGCCCGCCTTGGCGAGAGAAAATCACAAGTGGAGGAGTTTGGTGCGCGCTGACGGGCTCGAACCGCCGACCCTCTCGGTGTAAACGAGATGCTCTACCAGCTGAGCTAAGCGCGCGTACCGGGCGCCCCTTTACGACGCGCGCCCGCCGGGATCAACCGTCTGATGGTCAGCGATTGACGGCGTCTTTCAGGCCCTTTCCGGCCGAGAATTTCGGGGCCTTGGAAGCGGGAATATGCACGGCCTCGCCGGTCCGCGGGTTGCGCCCTTCACGCGCCGCACGATTCGCAACCGTGAAGGTGCCGAAGCCGACGATCTTCACTTCGTCTCCGGCTTTAAGCGCCTTGGTCATCAGATCGAACGTCGCTTCGACCGCCGCCGTCGCCTGGATGCGGGTCAAGTTGGAGACTTCGGAAACCTGCACGATCAGATCGTTCTTGGTCATTGCGAATATCCTTCCCTCGATGCGTTCAGTTCCCGGCCCCCGATCCGGTATCCGGCCGAGGTTCAGCCTTTCGGCCCGGAATGCAAGTGAAGGTAGCCGGTTAAGGGCCGATTCGCACCAGCAAGCGTCCAGAAATGAAAAGCGCCCGCGGAAGGTTTCCCCGCCGCGGGCGCCGGTACTTTGTCGCTTAGTGCGCGATCACCGAGGAAGCATCGTCTTCCTTGCCGACCGGCTTGGCATTAGCGGCTTCCGCCGCTTCGTCCCATTCGATGGGCTCTGGCTTGCGGACCAGCGCGTGCGCGAGCACCTCGTCCATCCGCGACACCGGCACGATCTCGAGACCGCCTTTGATCTGATCCGAAATCTCGGTCAGGTCTTTCGCGTTCTCTTCCGGGATCAGCACCTTCTTGATGCCGCCACGGTGGGCCGCAAGGAGCTTCTCCTTCAGGCCGCCGATCGGCAGCACCCGGCCGCGCAGCGTGATCTCGCCGGTCATCGCGACGTCGCGGCGGACCGGAATGCCGGTCATTACCGAAACGATCGCCGTGACCATGGCAACGCCTGCCGACGGCCCGTCCTTCGGGGTCGCCCCCTCCGGCACGTGGACGTGGATATCCCGCTTCTCGAACAGCGGCGGCTTGATGCCGAAATCGATGGCGCGCGAGCGGACGTAGGACGCCGCTGCCGAGATCGATTCCTTCATCACGTCACGCAGGTTGCCGGTGACCGTCATCTTGCCCTTGCCGGGCATCATCAGGCCTTCGATCGTGAGCAACTCGCCGCCCACTTCCGTCCAGGCAAGACCGGTAACGACACCGACCATGTCTTCGAGCTCGGCTTCGCCGTAGCGATACTTCGGCACGCCGAGATAGGTCTCCAGGTTCTCCGCCGTCACCGAGACCTTGGTCTTGTTCTCGGTGATGAGCTCCTTCACGCCCTTGCGGATCACGGTCGCGAGTTCGCGCTCGAGCGAACGCACGCCTGCCTCGCGGGTGTAACGGCGGATCACGGTGAGCAGCGCATCTTCGCTGATCGACCATTCTTCCGGCTTCAACCCGTGCTTCGCCGTGACCTCGGGGATCAAGTGGCGGCGCGCGATCTCGACCTTCTCGTTCTCGGTGTAACCCGCGATACGGATCACTTCCATACGGTCGAGCAGTGCCGGCGGAATGTTGAGCGTATTCGCCGTGGTCACGAACATCACGTTCGAGAGGTCGTAATCGACCTCCAGATAGTGGTCCGCGAACGTCGAGTTCTGCTCAGGATCCAGCACTTCGAGCAGCGCCGACGAAGGATCGCCGCGGAAGTCCGCGCCCATCTTGTCGATCTCGTCGAGCAGGAAGAGCGGGTTCGACTTCTTCGCCTTCTTCATCGACTGGATGATCTTGCCGGGCATGGAGCCGATATAGGTCCGGCGGTGACCGCGGATTTCGGCTTCGTCACGCACGCCGCCGAGCGACACGCGCACGAACTCACGGCCGGTCGCCTTCGCGATCGACTTGCCAAGCGAGGTCTTGCCGACGCCGGGCGCACCGACGAGGCACAGGATCGGGCCCGAGAGCTTGTTCGCGCGCTGCTGGAC
>CAUJKG010000101.1 GCA_963205465.1 Pseudomonadota bacterium
CTTTATTCCGGCGCACATCTCGATCATCCGAATGTGTCGGTCTATCGTGGGCGTAAGATCGAGGCGAAGCCGCTTTCGAATGCGCCGATCTTCCTCGACGTCGAGGGTGAAGCGCCGGGGATGTTGCCGGCGACGTTCGAGGTCGTGCCGAATGCGCTCCGGATCCGCTGCTGACCTCTCCTGGATTTGATTGGCACGGATTTGATTGTGAACGGTGCTGCGGTTCGCCGGTTTTGCCCGAGTTTGGCCGGATTGCGCGCATGGTCTATGCTCTGGACATGACGCGAGAAGCCATGAAATCCCTCGAAGCAAAGTACCGGATCGGACAGGTCGTCCGGCACCGTCTATATCCGTTTCGCGGGGTGATCTACGACGTCGATCCCACCTTCAACAATACCGAGGAGTGGTGGCTTTCGATTCCGGAAGCCATGCGTCC
Organism: Pseudomonadota bacterium; assembly: GCA_963205465.1. Classification (GTDB taxonomy): domain Bacteria; phylum Pseudomonadota; class Alphaproteobacteria; order Rhizobiales; family Xanthobacteraceae. The sequence goes on from CAUJKG010000101.1 coordinate 437, forward strand.
ATCGAAGGATCAGCCGTTCTATCACCTACTCGCGGAAAACGCGGAGACGGAATATTCCGCTTACGTCTCGGAGCAGAACCTGCTGCCGGACGATTCCGGAGAGCCGCTGCGCCATCCCGAACTCGAAGAGAAGTTCGAAGTCGACGGCGAAGGCAATTATCGCGCGCGCGGCCGCGCGAACTGATACTGGAATTCTTCAAATGAAAACGGCGCGTCTTTCGACGCGCCGTTCTTCGTTTCGGATCAAAGTCGTTTAGTTCTTCTTCTGCTCTTCGAGGCGGCGCTTGAGCGCTTCCTTGGCCTGGTTCTTCACGGCTTCGTCGAGCTTCTGCTTCTGCGCCTGGATTTCCTTCGGATCGATTGGCGCGCCTTCATAGGACTTGGCGAAATCCCCGAGCGGGAACGTGATGTTCACGGTGCGGCCGACGTGATTGATCGTCTGCACGATCAGCGCCTTGCCCTTCTTCAGGTTGCCGACGAAATCGTCATTGATCTGGAGATCGGCGAAGCAGCCATCCGGCACGCAGATCGCATATTTCGCTTCGAGCGGCGGGTTCTGGTCGATCACGACGCGAAGGCCGGGCTCCAGCATCATGCCGAGCGGCACGGCGATACGAAACAGCTTCTGCGCGCCCTTCTCCTCGATCACGGTTACCGCCGCGAGCATCTGGCCGGTTTCGGCGTGAAGGTTCTGCGTCACCACGCAGGTTTCCTTCTTGGTCTGCTCGTTGGCTTGGCAGATCTTGGTCCACTTGGTCGCAAGCACCTGCTGCTGTTGCGGCGGCTGCTGTGGCTGCTGGGTGTTCTGCTTCGGAGCCTCGTTTTTCTTCGGCTCCTGCTTTTTCTTCTCCTGCGCGACCGCGACGGTCGTGCCGCCGAAAATGCCGGCGGTTGCGAAACCGGCCAAGGCGAACGCGCAAGTGAGCGCGGTCAACGTACGAAACTTCATGCAAATTCCCCTGTCATTCCGGCCGGTACACGAGCCGAGCGGTGGCTTCCCAAATCGAGCCCTGGCTCGTGCTGTGCTCAATCGTTCCGCTCCCTGTCGGCGGCAAATAAGGCCACACGGTGGCGCAGCGCAAGGGCTTCCTGCGAGCCGCGTGATAACCTGCCAATACAGGGAACACGATTCGTAACAGAGCCAAGAGGAGCGCCGCCAACCGTGCCGATCCCGGCATCAGCGCACGAATCGACCGGCTGGCGTCATGCCTGCGCGGTAGCGGTATTCTGCCTTGCCGTCGTCCCTGGCGGTGCTTTCGGCGCCGGACCCCGTCATGCGATCGCGATGCACGGGGAGCCCGCCTACGGGCCCGATTTCCAGCATTTCCGCTATGCAAACCCGGATGCCCCAAAAGGCGGCAGGCTGACGCAAGGCATCGCCGGCTCGTTCGACAGCATCAATCCGTTCGTCCTGCGCGGTAACCCGTTTCAGCAGGTGCGCGGCTATGTCGTCGAGAGCCTGATGGTCCGCTCGCAGGACGAACCCTTCACGCTCTACGGCCTCATCGCACGCGAGGTGGAGACCGACCCCGCCAGAAGCTTCGTGACGTTCACGATTGATCCACGGGCGCGATTCTCCGACGGCTCTCCCGTCACCGCGGACGACGTCCTGTTTTCATGGAAGCTGCTGCGCGACAAAGGGCGCCCGAACCATCGCCTCTTCTATGGCAAGGTCACGAAGGCGGCGAAGATCGCGCCGGACAAAGTGCGTTTTGAGTTCGGCGAAGCGCAGGACCACGAGTTGCCGTTAATCCTGGCGCTGATGCCGATACTTTCGGAACGTAAAACAGACGCGGCCCGTTTCGACGAACCCTCTCTGTCATTCCTGACCGGCAGCGGCCCCTACATCATCGCCGATGTACGCGCGGGGGCTCACGTGCTCCTGAAGCGCAACGCGGACTAGTGGGCTCGCGATCTGCCCGTCAATCGCGGTCATTATAATTTCGACGAACTACGGTTCGAGTTCTATCGGGACACCACGACCTGGTTCGAAGCCTTCAAGCGCAAGCTCTACGATTTCCGCTTCGAGGAAGATCCGGGACGCTGGGCGCTCGACTATGATTTTCCAGCCGCACGCACCGACGGTCTGATCCGCGAAGAACTCGTCACCGGAACGCCGAAGCCGATACAGGCGCTGGTGTTCAACACGCGCCGCGAAATATTCGCCGACCACCGCGTGCGCGAGGCGCTGATCGAGCTGTTCGACTTCGAGTGGATGAACGCGAAGCTGTTTCACGCGGCCTATGCGAGAACGGCGAGCTTTTTCGAGGGATCGCAGCTCTCCGCGCGAGGCGCTCCTGCGGACGCGGCGGAGCGAACGCTTCTTGCTGCCTTCACCGGTGAACTTCGGCGCGATGTTCTGGACGGAAGCTACCGGCCGCCGGTTTCCGACGGTACAGGTCACGACCGCCAGCGTTTTCGCCGTGCGCTAGCATTGTTCGCGGAAGCCGGATGGACGCTTCGCAATGGCATGCTGGTGCGAAACGATACCGGCGCGCCCTTCCGGTTTGAAATTCTCGTCACCAAGCGCGAGGACGAGCGCGTCGCCACGATCTACGCCACCATGCTCAAGCGCGCGGGCGTACTGGCCGGCGTGCGGATGGTCGAGGGCGGGCAATTCGAAGCAAGGCGTCAACAGTACGACTACGACATGATCCCGGCGGCGTGGCAGCAATCGCTCTCCCCCGGGAACGAGCAGTATTTCTATTTCGGCTCGGTCAGCGCCGATCAGACGGCGACGCGAAACTATATGGGCACGAAAAGCGCCGCCGCCGACGCCATGATCGCCGCACTGCTGCGCGCGCAGACGCCGGAAGAGTTGACGGCTGCCGCGCGCGCGCTCGACCGCGTATTGATGTCGGGGCAATATGTCATTCCGCTTTATCATCTGCCCAGGCAGTGGGTCGCGCGGTGGCCGCATATCGAGCGGCCGCAGCATCTTTCCATTTACGGCGCCCTGCCGGAAACATGGTGGCACAAGTGAACGCAGCATCGGGCCGGACCGGTTTCAATCCCGAAATCACGCTGGACGCACTGTTCAGGCGCAACGCCGTAACCCGCGGCGAGGATCACGCGCTCATCGATACCGGCGGCCGGCGCTACACTTATGCTGAAGCGCTCAAGATCTCCGACCACGTTACGGCGCAGATCGCAGCATTGAACCTGCCGACGAACAGCGCGATTGTCTTGCTGTTTCCCAACGGCGCAGAACTTGTGCTGACCTTGCTCGCCGTGCTCCGTGCGGGGCATGTGCCCGTCCCCGTTCCGGTCGCCTGGCGCAAATCCGATCTGGTTCGTGCCTGCCGCGAAGCGGAAGCAGCGGCGCTGATTACCACCGCGCATTACAGCGCGGAGAACCTGCCGCAGCTCGCCGCCGACGTGGCCATCGAAGCATTCGAACTCAGTTTTCCCTGCGCGTTCGGTGCGCCGCTGCCGGATGGCGTTACGCCGCTTTCGTTCTCGCCGAAGCCCGTCGCGCTCGACGAAATAGCGGCAGCGCCCTCGCCTGGTATCGGCACGATGCATATCGAGACCGGCGGCGTCTCCTTTGTGCTCCATCGCGACGAGGAAATGATCGCCGGCGGACTCTCCGCAATGCTCGCGGCGGATGTTCAGTCCTCCGACAAAATCCTGTCTGCAATTTCCCCGGCCACCTTTGGCGGAATTGTCACCGTTCTGGTGCCGTGGCTATTGAGCGGCGGAGTGCTGACGCTACTCGCGGATACGGAGGAACTGGCAGTAAACTCCGCAAGCGCACGCACGCACCTGATCGCGAGTGCCGGCGCCATCCTGCCGCTATATGAAGTACTTTCCGCCCCGTTGGCATCGATCGTCGCTGTTCACTTCGGCGCAACGCAATATGCGAGCGACTATTCGGCAATCGATGCGAAACGCGTGGTGGATGTCTACCCGATCGGCGAATTCGCGGTAGTCGCAACTCGCCGTATGGCGTTGGTCACGGCCGCGCAATCCATTCCTGTGGGACCAGTTCATTCCGGCATGCCGAATACGGCTCCCATTCTGGAAACAAGATTCGATGACACAGGCTCGCTATTCGTTTGCGGCACCATGGTCCCGCAAGAACGCCTGGGTGCCGGTGGCTGGATCGAAACCGGCTATAGCGCGCGGCGTCTCGGCTCTAATGCGTTCTTGCCGCAACTTCCTGTCGGTATCGCCGCCATCGGCGCGCTCCGCTTTTCTTTTCCTGATATCGAACGCCGGATCCTCGCCGCCGCGCTGGTCTCGCGCGTATCGATCGTGAATGATGCTGTGCTCGGCCAAAGACTGGTGATCGAAAGCGACCGGCCAGAGGTTACGGTTCGCGCGCTGATCGACGCCGGCCTGCCGCGCGTGATTGCGAACGCGGTACGGAAAACCAATGCGCACAAGGCGCTCGCTTAAAGGGGACGCAAATGCCGAAGCCGATCACCATTGATGTCGTTTCGGATGTCGTTTGCCCATGGTGCTATGTCGGCAAAAGGCGGCTTGAGGCTGCGCTCGCCACGCGGCCCGATATTGTCGCGGAAGTCCACTGGCGGCCGTTCTTTCTCGACCCGACCGTCCCGCGCGCCGGCAAGCCGCGCATGGACTACATCACTGGCAAGTTCGGATCGCTGGAGCGCGTTAAGGCGGCGCATGAGCGGCTGAGTGACCTCGGACGATCGGTAGGGATCGATTTTCATTTCAGCGCGATAGAAACCCAGCCGAATACGCTGGATGCGCACCGGGTTATCGGCTGGGCGATGGCCGAGGGAAAAGCAACGGCGGTGGTGGAGAACATCTTTGCCGATTTCTTCGTCAACGGCGTCGATCTCTCCGATCTCAACGCGCTGGCCGACG
>CAUJKG010000102.1 GCA_963205465.1 Pseudomonadota bacterium
CTACATCACGACCGAAGTGGGCCAGCATCAGATGTGGGCCGCGCAGCATCTGCATTTCCAGGAGCCGCGCCGCTGGATGACTTCCGGCGGTCTCGGCACCATGGGCTACGGCCTGCCGGCGGCGGTCGGCGTGCAGCTTGCTCATCCGAAGTCGCTCGTCATCGACGTTGCGGGCGAAGCCTCGGTGCTGATGACGATGCAGGAAATCTCGACGGCGGTGCAGTATCGCCTGCCGATCAAGATCTTCATCCTGAACAACGAATATATGGGCATGGTGCGCCAGTGGCAGGAACTCCTGCATGGCGGGCGCTATTCGGAGAGCTATTCCGCGGCGCTGCCCGATTTCGTGAAGCTCGCGGAGGCCTATCACGCCGTCGGCATTCGCTGCGCGAAGCCGGGCGATCTCGACGATGCAATCAAGGAGATGATCAACGTCGACAAGCCGGTGATCTTCGACTGCCTCGTCGACAAGGCCGAAAACTGCTTCCCGATGATCCCGTCGGGGCGCGCGCATAATGAAATGATCCTGGGTGATGCCGCCGAAAGCATCGGCGATGCGGTCACCGAAGAAGGGAAGATGTTGGTGTAATGAATATGGCTATTATCCCCACCACCTCGCACTATCCGTCGCAGCAGATCGACGAACGCCCCGAGCGCCGCACGCTGTCGGTGCTGGTCGACAACGAGCCCGGCGTGCTCGCGCGCGTCATCGGCCTGTTTTCCGGCCGCGGCTACAATATTGACTCGCTCACTGTGTCGGAGACCGAGCACGAGAAGCATCTTTCGCGCATCACGATCGCGACCACCGGCAAGCCGATGGTGATCGAGCAGATCAAGCATCAGCTCGAGCGGCTCGTGCCGGTGCATCGCGTCGTCGATCTCACCGAAACCGGCCGCGCGCTCGAGCGCGAGCTTGCGCTGATCAAGGTGCAGGGCAAGGGCGACAACCGGGTCGAAGCCTTGCGCCTTGCCGACGCGTTCCGGGCGCGGGTGATCGATGCGACCACCGAGAGCTTCATTTTCGAGCTCACCGGAAAAAGCGACAAGATTGATCAGTTTTTGGTCCTGATGGATCCACTTGGCCTGGTCGAGTGTTCACGCACGGGGATCGCGGCAATCGCCCGCGGTCCCGAGGCGATGTAACGGCAGCAGAGACTCCATTGTGCGCCCGGCTTTCGAAAAGGCTGCGGCGGATTCGAATTGCCGGGGCGCAAGATGGAACTGGGCACTCATTTCTGGATCTTTCTGGCAATCGGAATTTTCGCCCAGTTGGTCGATGGCGCCTTGGGCATGGCCTTCGGCGTGATCGGCACGACGGTACTCATGAGCACAGGCGTCGCGCCCGCGCAGGCGAGCGCGATGATTCATATCGCCGAGATCTTCACGACCGCGGCCTCGGGCGTTTCGCATTATCTGAACAAGAACGTCTCCTGGACCATCGTGAAGCGCATTGCGCTGCCGGGCGTGATCGGCGGGATCATCGGTGCGACGGTGCTCGCCAATATCGACGGCAAGACAATCGCCCCGTTCGTCAATGCCTATCTCCTGCTGGTCGGGTTGATCATCCTGGTCCGGGCGGCGCGTTTGCTCGTACCGGCGGAGCCGAGCCGCCGGGGTATGCCGGTCATTGGGTTCGCGGGCGGCGCGCTGGATGCGATCGGCGGCGGCGGGTGGGGCCCGCTCGTGACCTCGACCCTGATCGGCACCGGACACGTGCCGCGCTATGTGATTGGCTCGGTCAACCTGACCGAGTTCTTCGTGACGGTCGCCACTTCCGCGACCTTCATTCTGCATCTTGGGTGGGCCGAACTTTCGCCCGTCATTCCGCTTATTCTGGGTGGGCTGATCGCAGCACCCTTCGCGGGTTTTGCCGCACGGCTGGCGCCGACCCGCGCGCTCATGACCGTGGTCGGCCTGCTCGTGATCGGCCTCGCGCTACGCTCATTGCTGCGCTATTTCGGCATGCTTTGACGGGGGTTGCGGGGTATCGCCGGGCCCCCTAGAAGCTTCGGCGGAAAACATCACCAGCGGAAAAACGCCGCGCCTACGGGGGTAAAACGACTATGCGTGTTTATTACGATCGCGACGCCGATCTCAATCTCATCAAGGGCAAGAAAGTCGCTGTCGTCGGCTATGGCAGCCAGGGTCATGCCCACGTGCTGAACCTGCGCGACTCCGGCGTGAAGGAAGTTGCGGTGGCGCTGCGCAAGGGTTCGCAGGGCATCAAGAAGGCCGAAGGCGAGGGCCTCAAGGTGATGGAAGTCGCGGAAGCCGCGAAGTGGGCCGACGTGATCATGATGCTCACGCCCGACGAATTGCAGGGCGATATCTATCGCGATCATCTGCACGCAAACATGAAGGAAGGCGCTGCACTCTTGTTCGCGCATGGCCTGAACGTGCATTTCAACCTGATCGAGCCGCGCGCCGACATCGACGTCTTGATGGTCGCGCCGAAGGGTCCGGGTCACACCGTGCGTTCCGAATATCTGCGCGGCGGCGGCGTGCCGTGCCTGATTGCGATCCATCAGGACGCCTCGGGCAATGCGCATGACCTCGGCCTGTCTTATGCATCGGCGATCGGCGGCGGTCGGGCCGGCATCATCGAGACGACTTTCAAGGAAGAATGCGAAACCGATCTGTTCGGCGAGCAGGTCGTGCTTTGCGGCGGCCTCGTCGAGCTCATCAAGGCCGGTTACGAGACGCTGGTCGAAGCGGGCTATGCACCGGAGATGGCCTATTTCGAGTGCCTGCACGAAGTGAAGCTGATCGTCGATCTGATCTTCGAGGGCGGCATCGCGAACATGAACTACTCGATCTCGAACACTGCCGAGTACGGTGAATATGTCACCGGTCCGCGCATCATCACCGCCGAGACTAAAGCCGAGATGAAGCGCGTGCTCGACGACATCCAGACCGGCAAGTTCACGCGCAACTGGATGCTCGAGAACAAGGTCAACCAGACTTCTTTCAAGGCGACCCGCGCCAAGCTCGCGCAGCACCCGATCGAGGAGGTCGGCGAAAAGCTCCGCGCCATGATGCCCTGGATCAAGGCCAAGGCGCTCGTGGACAAGAGCAAGAACTAAGAGTTCAAGAAACCGCCGGGCCAACGCCCGGCGGTTTTGTTTTGGGAGCATGCCCAGACAAATACGGGAGCGGCGCGCATGAAGAGTGTCGTGATCACCGGTGTCTCGACCGGCATCGGCGAGGCGACCGCGAAGCTCCTCGCCGCCAGAGGCTTCAAAGTCTATGGCAGCGTGCGCAAGTCCGAAGACGGCGAGCGCCTGAAACGGGAAATCGGCGAGAGCTTCGAACCGCTTCTCTTCGATGTGATCGATGAGGCTGCCGTCAAAGCTGCTGCGGACAAAGTGCGCGCCGATCTGAACGGGCAAACGCTTGTCGGGCTCGTGAACAATGCGGGCATTTCTGTTCCGGGGCCTTCGCTCATGGTGCCGGTCGAGAAATGGCGTCACCAGCTCGAGGTGAACATCATCGGCCCGGTTATCGTGATGCAGGCGTTCGCGCCGCTGCTTGGCACCGATCTTTCGCAGAAGGGCGAGCCCGGAAAGATCGTGAATATTTCCTCGGTCGCGGGCAAACGGGCCTTTCCGTTTCAAGGGCCTTATGCGGCGTCCAAGCACGGGCTCGAAGCGGTTTCGGAGTCCTTGCGCCGCGAGCTCATGCTTTACGGAGTCGATGTCATCATTGTCGGCCCGGGGCCGATCAAAACCGCGATCTGGGCCAAGGGCGCCAAAGCAGACTTTTCTGCCTACGAGGGCACGCCTTATCTCGCCCCGCTGAAAAAACTCCGCGATATCATGCAGGCAGGCGGGATGAAGGGGCTGCCGCCGGAAGACGTGGCCGGGCTTATTCACCATGCGCTGACCTCGGCGCAGGTCTGGCCGCGCTACACGATCGCGCCGGGAAAATTTAAACGCTGGTTGTTGAGCAAGCTGCCGCTGCGCGTGTTTGACCGCATCATCGCAAACCAGATCGGCCTGAAGAACGTCCGCAAGGACTAGCGTTTCTGCAGTCGCTCGCTCAGCCAGCGGGCGGCATCTTCCACGGTTTGCTTGTTGTCTCGCCGATCCGCAAGCAGGCTTGCCTCGCGCATTTGTTCCACGTCGATAGCGCCAATCAGCGGCTTGAGTGCGGCGAGAAACGCCGCATCCTTCGCCCGTTTCGGCGCGATCAGCAGGATCGCATCATAAGGCGGGAGCGAGCGCTTGGGATCGTCGAGCACGACAAGATCATATTGCTTGATGCGGCCGTCGCTGGAGAAGGCGGAGATCACGTCAGCCTCGCCGGTGGCGACGGCCTCATACATGAAGGTGCTTTGCATCTGCCGCTGCGCGCGAAAGCGCAGACCGTAAGCGTCGCGCACGGCAGCCCATTCGGGCCGGGCCAGAAATTCGTAATCAGCGGCGATGGAAAGTTGCGGTGCGTGGATTGCGAGATCGGCGATCGTTTTGATCTTCAGTGCATCGGCGCGGCTGCGCTTCATGGCGAGTGCATAAGAATTCTCGAAACCAAGCGGACCCAAAAGCAGGATATTCTTTCCCGCGAGCCAGTCCCGCAATTCGCGCAGCACTTCTTCGCGCGGCCGCACGTCGTTTCGCTGCATCTGGTTCGCCCAGAGCGTGCCCGAATAATCGACATAGACGTCGATTTCGTTGTTGGCGAGCGCGTCGAAGGCTATGGTCGAGCCGAGGCCGTCGAGGCGGCTTGCCGGGAGATTGGCCTTGCCAAGCTTCTGCTCGATGAGCGCGGCAAGGATGAATTGCTCCGTGAATGTCTTCGCGCCGATCACGTAGTTGCCGGCCGCGCGTTGTGCGTTGCCGGGGATGAGGGCGGCAGCGACGACGAGAGCAATGCCTGCGATGCCGCTGAAGATCCGCCGGTGCCGCTGCGTTTTCACACCGCTTTCGATCAGCGCGAGCAGTTGATCGACCGTCATGGCGAGTGCGGCCGCGGCAACGCAGCCGAACAGCACGAAGACCCAGTTCTGTGTCTGCAGGCCGGTGAAGATGTAATTGCCGAGGCTGGTCTGGCCGACGGGTGTCGAGAGCGTCGCGGTGCCGATCACCCAGACCGCCGCGGTGCGGATGCCCGCCATGATGACCGGTGCGGCAAGCGGCAGTTCGACCATGCGCAAGGATTGCACGGGCGTCATGCCTGCTCCTTGTGCGGCTTCGAGAATGGCCGGTTCGATGCCGTTCAATCCCGTGATCGTGTTCCGCAGCACCGGCAACATCGAATAAAGCGTAAGCGCGAGCAAAGAGGGCAGGAAACCAAAAGCTGAGAAGGGCGCATTGAACGCCATTGCCGTCAGGTTAGAGAGACCTAGTAGGAGCGGATAGAACAGCGCCAATAGTGCTAGGCCGGGAATGGTCTGCACGAGTGAAGCCACTGCGAGCAGTGGCCAACGCAGTGCCGCGTTACGCGACGCGAGAATGCCGAGCGGAAGGCTGATCGCAATGCCGAGCGTCAGTGCGCAAAGGCTCAGGAGGATGTGATTGCCGAGATATTCGGGCAATCGTGCTAGCGCCTGCGCGAATCGCGGATCGGAGATAATCAATGCATTTCCAGAAGCGAGGCGAGTCGCTTCGCCTGCTGTTCGGGCATTTGCATGAGTGTGCGGGTGAATTCGTGCTTCGGCGCGCGCATCAATTCGGCGGGCGAGCCCGTTTCAACGATGCTGCCCCGGTTCAACACGACAATGCGGTCGGCGAGCAGCAATGCTTCGAGCACATCATGTGTGATGAGCATGGAAGTCAGCCCGAGTTCTTCATGCAAGGCGCGGTAGTCGCGGGTGAGCGCATCTCGCGTGACCGGATCGAGCGCGCCGAAGGGTTCGTCCATGAGCACGATCTTCGGTTTCGCCGCGAGTGCGCGGGCGACGCCGACGCGCTGGCGCTCGCCGCCCGACAATTCGTCCGGCATGCGAGAGCGATAGGCGAGCGGCAGCCGGACGAGCGAGAGTAACTCGTCCACGCGCTCCTCTATTGCCGTCGCATTCCAGCCAAGCAGCCGCGGCGTGATCGAAATGTTTTCCGCGACGCTCATGTGCGGAAACAGGCCGATGCCCTGAAAGACGTAGCCGATCCGGCGGCGCAGGCTTACCGGATCGCGGGTCGCGGTTTCCTCGCCTTCGACCCACACTTTGCCAGCTGACGGATCTGCGAGGCGATTGACGAGGCGCAGGAGCGTGGTCTTGCCGGAGCCGGAAGGACCGACGATGGCAACTAATTCGCCTTGCCGGATTTCGAGCGAAATCCCCGCGAGCGCCGCTTGTTCCGCGCCCGGAAATCGCTGAACCACGTTCTGGAGCGCGATCACATGCTCGTTCATTGCTGGCATTATAGACCCGCTGGCGTGCTGGTAAAACCGGCTTTGCGTTCTCGACAGGCAGCCTTGGGAATGGCAAATTCGTTGGCAAGCCTACTATCAAGCAAGAAGAATGCTTTGGAGGGAGTTTCATGCAGAATCTCGCGATGAAGATCGGCGGACGCGATGCCGGTTCCGCGGACGGCCGCACCTACGAGAAGAAGAATCCGTTCACGGGAGAAGTGATCGCAACCGTTCCCGACGCGGGTCCGCTCGATGCCGTGGCCGCGGTCGGCGCGGCGGCCGCCGCCTTCAAGGAATGGTCGAAGCTGCCGCATTCAAAGCGGCGTGAAATTCTCTGGAAAGCCGCCGATCTTCTGGCGGCGCGCGCGCCGGACGTCGCGAAAACCATGACGGCCGAGACCGGCTCGACCTTCGGCTGGGGCATGTTCAACGCGATGTTCGGCGCGTCGATCCTGCGCGAAGCAGCCGCCGCAGTGACCCAGATCACCGGCGAAGTGATCCCGTCCGATCATCCCGGCAAGATCGCGATGGCGGTGCGCCAGCCGGTCGGCGTGGTCCTCGGCATTGCGCCCTGGAACGCGCCGATGATCCTCGGCGTGCGCTCGGTGGCGATGCCGCTCGCCTGCGGCAACACGGTGGTGATGAAGGCTTCGGAAGAGACGCCTGCCATGCATCGGATCATCGGTGAGGTGCTCGAAGAGGCGGGTGTGCCCGCCGGCGCGATCAATATTCTGACGACTTCGCGGGAAGGCGCGGGTGCTGCGGTCGACGCGATGATCGCCGATCCGCGGGTCAAGCGCATCAATTTCACCGGCTCGACGCATGTCGGCAAGATCATCGCGCAGAGCGCGGCCCGCTTTCTCAAGCCCGTGCTCCTGGAACTCGGTGGCAAGGCTCCGCAGGTGGTGCTCGACGACGCCAATCTCGACGATGCGGCGGCGGCGGCGAATTTTGGCGCCTTCATGCATCAGGGGCAGATCTGCATGTCGACCGAGCGCCTCATCGTGCAGAAGCCGGTGATGGACGACTTTGCCAAGAAGCTCGTTGCCAAAGCCGAAGGGTTGCGTGTGGGCGATCCGGCCAATCCGGAAAGCCAGATCGGCTGCCTCGTCTCAGAGCGCTCGGTGAAGCGCGTGCATGATCTGGTGAAGGACGCGGTCGAACGTGGTGCGCGGGTGCTTACCGGCGGCACGCCGAACGGCATGCTGTTCCCGCCGACAGTGATCGATCGCGTGACTCCGGAAATGCGTATCTATCGCGAGGAATCGTTCGGGCCGGTCGTGATCGTGATCCCCGCGGGCGACGATCAGGACGCGGTGCGGCTTGCGAACGATACCGAGTTCGGCCTTTCGGCGTCGGTGTTCTCAGGAAACGTTGATCGCGCCTATGCGGTGGCGTCGCAGATCGAAAGCGGTATCTGTCACATCAACTCGGCGACGGTCTCCGACGAGCCGCAGGTGCCGTTCGGTGGCGTGAAGGATTCCGGCTATGGCCGTTTTGGCGGCCGCGCCGGCATCAACGAGTTCACCGAACTGCGCTGGATGACGATCCAGACCGGCCACGCGCATTATCCGATCTGATATGAGCCCCATGCTTTGAGACGGCGGCTTCGCCGCCTCCTCAGCATGAGGCTGTTCAATTAAACCTCATCCTGAGGAGCGCCTGAAAGGCGCGTCTCGAAGGGTGAGGTTTTTATTCAGTGCGGCAGGTACTGCGAAATATATTTGAACAGGCCCCAGCCGGGTGCGAGCAGCACGAAGCCCCAGACGATCGCCGAAGTGATGTTGGCGAGTTGAAACTTCCAGTGCGGTACCGCGAAGACCCCGGCAGCGAGCGGAACGAAGGCCCTGAGCGGCCCGGAAAAACGGCCGATGAACACGCCCATCGCGCCCCATTTGCGCATGAAACCGTCCGCGCGCTGGGTGAATTCGGGATAGCGCGAAAGCGGCCAGCGCTTATGCGCATCGTCCTTGAAATAGACGCCGACCACATAAGATAGCCAGTCGCCGAGGATGGCGCCGATCACGGCCCCCCACCAGATCGGCCAGAAGCTCAAACCCGCGCTACCGATCAGCCCGCCGATGCCGACGAGCATCACCGTCGCCGGCACGAAGAAGGATATGACCGCAAGCGACTCGGCAAAGCAGAGCCCCGCGACGATGAAGGGCGCCCAGGTCTGGTGCTCCTTCGTAAAGGCGATCACGTCTGCGGCGATGGTATTTAAGACCGACATATCTGCTCTCGAACCAGGGCCGTTCTGTTTCCCATAACGGCGGGATAATGAAAATGGGCCGCGCCTCCTTTTCCGAAACGGGCTAAGCTGACCGCAATGAATATCCTTTCGATCCAGTCTCATGTCGCTTACGGGCACGTCGGAAACGCCTCGGCGGCGTTTCCGTTGCAACGGCTCGGCGCTGAGGTCTGGCCGGTGCATACCGTGCAGTTCTCGAACCATACCGGTTACGGGGCGTGGCGCGGGCAGGTGTTCGGTGCCGATCTCGTGCGGGATGTCGTCAATGGCATTGAAGAGCGCGGCGTGCTCCCGAAATGCGACGGCGTGCTCTCGGGCTATATGGGGGACGCGGCGATCGGCGAAGCCATTCTGGAGGCGGTCGCGAAGGTCAAGGCTGCGAACGCAAACGCACAATATTGCTGCGATCCCGTGATCGGGGATGTCGGCCGCGGCGTCTTCGTGCGGCCGGGCATTCCCGAATTCATGCGCGACCGCGCCGTCAAATCCGCCGATGTCGTGACGCCGAACCAGTTCGAACTCGACTATCTCTCGGGTATGGAAACGAAGTCGCTGCCGGCGGCGATTGCGGCCGTCGACAAGGTGCACGCCGCAGGACCGCGCACGATTCTCGTGACCAGCCTGCATCTGGAAGACACACCGAAGGACTCGATCGAACTTCTGGCGTCGGGGCCTGACGGCAAGTTTCGGCTGCGCACGCCGCTCCTGGATATTTCCGTGAATGGAGCAGGTGATGCGATCGCGGCCCTGTTCTTCTTTCATCTGTTGAGCGCGCATTCTTCCGCCGAAGCGCTTTCGCATGCGGCATCCTCGATCTTCGGGCTCATGCAGAGGACGAAAGCCGCGAACTCGCGCGAAATTCTGCTCGTTGCGGCACAGGACGAGTTCGTCAATCCGACCCGGCGCTTTCGCGCTGAGAAATTATAGCGGGAGCAATCGATGTCGCGAGCAAGTCTGGCCAATCGTTACAAGGTCACCGATGGCAGGAAGTTCAAGCTTTCCGACTACGATCCGCGCGACGACGGCGGCCTCGGCATCGACAAAAGCGAGGCGAAGGAACGGCTCGAGCAGGACATCAAGTCGCTTTCGGACCTGCAGGAGAAGCTCTATGCGCAGGATCGTTGGTCGGTTCTTCTGATCTTTCAGGCGATGGATGCGGCCGGGAAAGACAGTGCGATCGAGCACGTCATGTCGGGCATCAATCCGCAAGGCTGTCAGGTGCATTCGTTCAAGACACCGACCGCGATCGAGCTCGATCATGATTTCATGTGGCGCACGAGTTGCGCGTTGCCTGAGCGCGGCCGCATCGGGGTGTTCAACCGTTCTTATTACGAGGAGGTGCTGATCGTCCGGGTTCACCCGGAAATCCTTGGCAAGCAGCGCCTGCCGCAGTCTCTCGTCACGAAGAATATCTGGGAAGAGCGCTTCGATGACATTCGCAACTTCGAACGCTATCTCGCGCGAAACGGCACCCTGGTTTTGAAATTCTTCCTCAACGTGTCCAGGGAAGAACAGAAGAAGCGCTTTCTCGAGCGCATCGACCAGCCGGAGAAGCGCTGGAAATTCAATGCCGGCGACGTCGCAGAGCGCATGCTATGGGACAAGTACATGAATGCGTATGAGGACGCGATCCGCAATACCGCGGACGAACATGCGCCGTGGTACGTCATTCCGGCAGACAAGAAGTGGTACACGCGCCTTGTCGTCGCCGCGGCCATCGACGAGGCCATGCAGGGGCTCAATCTGCAGTTTCCAAAGGTGGATGGCGCCGCTCTCGAAGAGCTGAAGAACGCGCGCGAAATCCTCATGAAAGAGAAATAGCGGCTGTTTTATTCGTGTTGGCTGTCCCGGAAAGCGACGCTCGCTTTCCGGGAGCTATGCGTTACCGATAGCCGTATTTGCGCTTCACGGTCTGGAGTTCGCGGTTTGCCGCTGCGGCGTCGCCGGATGCGCAGACCGCCCGCACTGGGCCGAGATCGGCGGCAATGCGCGGAAACACGCTCTTGTCGAGCGAGCCGGTACTGGCGTCGGCTGAAATCACACGCTGGAACTGGTTGATCGGCTGCGCGCATTGTGCGGGGCCGGTAGAATCCTGAATCGTCGGAACGTCCGGATCTGGTGCTGCTGCTTGTTGCGGCGGCGGAGGGGGCGACGAACTCGCGCAGGCCGCGCAAAGCAGAAGAACTGGCAAGCTGAATAGACCGCTTTTCATTCCGAGTGCCTTCGATTGATCTTCGGAATTTGTACCGGAATGAATCTTGATGCAATATTAAGCAAGAGGTCGCAGATGCGCGCAGTCGTTTTCGTCTCCGTCGTTCTTGCGGGTTGTTTTGCGCATGAAGGAAGTGCGCTCGCGCAGGAGCCGACGGTGCAGGTCGCATCGCGCAATCAGAAAATCCGCGCGATCCTGCTCAAGCCCGAAAGGCCCGTCGCAAGCGTCATCCTGCTCGTCGGCGGCCACGGCCAGATGGATATCGCTCCGAACGGCGCGATCAAATGGGGCCGCAATAACCAACTCGTTCGCACCCGCACCGCTTATCATGCGCAGGGCTTCGCCGTGCTCGTTCCGGATATCGCGCCGGACTGGAAGGGCGGGAAGAACCCGGTCCGCGGCTATCGCTGGCATCCGGGGCATGGTGCGGATATCGGCGCGCTCGTCGCCTATATGCGGACGATCGCGGAGCCTGTCGTTCTCGTCGGCACCAGCCGTGCCGCGGTCTCGACCGGCGTGGCGCTGCTCGTGACCGAAGGCAAGAACCGCCCGGATTTCGTCGTGCTGACCGCGCCGATGCTGATGCCTTCGGGCAATCAGCCGAGTTTCCAGAAGGCGATCCAGGGTAACGTGCAGAAGGCGCAGATCGGGATGCTGGTGATCGGGCACAAGAAGGATCAGTGTGCCTTCACGTTGCCGGAATCGATCGCCGCTTTCGAGCAATGGCGGGGCGGCGACAAGCTCGACGTAGTCTTGCTCGATGGTCCGCAAGGCAGCGGACATCCTTGCGAAGCGCAAGCGGCGCATGGTTTCGCAGGGATAGATAACCGGGTCGTGCAGACGGTTTCGGACTGGATTACACGACAAAAGCACTGCCCTATTTCGCGTACTATTGCCGCATCTCATTTGCGCAAAGTTGCGGCTTGCCTCGTTCCGGAGGGGTCGCTAGAAGCGGGCTGTCTGCTTACGGATTCCTAACTTCCGATCCGCTAAGCTTCCGACGAACGAATCGAGAGCCAAGCCTGACGCCATGACGACTATTCACGATATGCGTCTTGCAACCCGGATCGACACGATCCCGGGCAGCGCTCTCCTTCTGGGTCTCCTTCTTCTTCGCCGCCCCTGAGGCCGGCTGGGCGCATGCGCCTTGGCACTCAGGGGGATCGAACCGAACCAGACCCCGGAGCGCCTGAAGTGGCGTGACCACGCAAGAAGGAATTGAACCATGAGCAACCCGAATCCCCCCGCGCCGAAGGGCAGCGAAAAAGACCGCGTATTGATCTTCGACACCACGTTGCGCGACGGCGAGCAGTGCCCCGGCGCGTCGATGACCTTCGAGGAAAAGCTCGAAGTCGCCGAACTCCTGGACAATATGGGTGTCGACATCATCGAGGCGGGCTTTCCGATCGCTTCGCAGGGTGATTTCGACTCCGTCGCCGAGATCGCGAAGCGTTCCAAGAATGCGACCATCGCTGGTCTGGCGCGCGCGGCCTTCAACGACATCGACCGCTGCGCCGAGGCGGTGAAGCACGCCCGGCGTCCGCGCATTCACACCTTCCTGTCCACTTCGCCGGTGCACATGAAGTACAAGCTCCAGAAAGAGCCGGAGCAGGTGCTCGAGATGGTCGTCGCGCAGGTGACGCGTGCACGCAACCACGTCGAGGACGTCGAATGGTCTTCAGAGGACGGCACGCGCACGGAAATCGACTTCCTGTGCCGCTGCGTAGAGGCGGCGATCAAGGCGGGCGCCACCACGATCAACATTCCGGATACGGTCGGCTACACCACGCCGCAGGAATATGCGCAGTTGTTCCGGACCGTGCGCGAGCGCGTGCCGAATTCCGACAAGGCGCGCTTCTCGGTGCATTGTCATGACGATCTCGGCATGGCGGTCGCAAACTCCATCGCGGGCGTCGACGGTGGCGCGCGGCAGGTCGAATGCACCGTCAACGGCATCGGCGAGCGCGCGGGCTATGCCTCGCTCGAGGAAGTCGTGATGGCGCTGCGCACCCGCGCCGACATCTATCCGTACTGGAACAACATCGACGCGACCATGCTGACGCGGGCGTCGAAGCTGGTCTCGGCGGTGACGTCGTTCCCCGTGCAATACAACAAGGCGATCGTCGGCCGGAACGCGTTTGCGCATGAAAGCGGTATCCACCAGGACGGCATGCTCAAGCATACGCAGACCTACGAGATCATGCGCCCCGAGGACGTCGGCGTGTCCAAGACCTCGCTCGTCATGGGCAAGCACTCGGGCCGTCATGCTTTCCGCGAGAAGCTGAAGGAGATGGGCTACGAACTCGGCGACAACGCGCTGAACGATGCCTTCAATCGCTTCAAGGCGCTCGCCGACAAGAAGAAGCACGTCTACGACGAAGATATCGTTGCGCTGGTCGACGACGAAATCGCGCATGCACATGACCGTATCAAGCTGGTTTCGCTCTCGGTGATTGCGGGCACGCAAGGTCCGCAGCGCGCGACCATGAAGGTCGATATCGACGGCAGAACCTATACCGAGGAAGCGACCGGTAACGGTCCGAACGATGCGATCTTCAATGCCGTCAAGATGCTCGTGCCGCATCAGGCCAAGCTCCTGTTGTATCAAGTGCACGCGATCACCGAGGGTACTGACGCGCAGGCGGAAGTGACCGTGCGGCTGGAGGAGGGCGGCAAGGTGGTGTCGGCGCGCGGTGCTGACGCCGATACGCTCGTTGCGTCCGCCAAAGCCTATATCGCGGCGTTGAACAAACTCGCGCAGAAGCGCCAGTCGGTAAACGCGCAGACTGCGGCGGGGTAGTTATCGGCCTCATCCTTCGCGACGCAGCCTATGGCTGCTCCTCAGGATGAGGCCTAATTTTTCTATTGGAATAGAACCTCACCCTGAGGAGGCCGCGGAAGTCGGATTTACCTGACTTCCGAATTAATATGCGCAAGTCGGATAAATCCGACTTGCGAACGCGGCCGTCTCGAGGGATGAGATTTGTTATTCGGCCGGAACGATCTTTCCGCTGCCTTGCTCCGGCTGCTTCTTTCCGAAGATGCGTTTGCGCCACTGGGCCATCTGCTCGATGCCCATCAGCATGGCCGGCGTGACCACTAGCGTTAGCACCGTTGCAAAGCCGAGGCCGAAGACGATCGCAGTGGAGAGGTTGATCCACCATTGCGTCGCCGGAGCGCCGACCGCGACTTCACGCATCACGAAATCGACGTTCACGCCGAAGGCGATCGGCAGCACGCCGAGGATTGCGGCGACTGCCGTGAGCACCACGGGTCTCGCGCGTTCGCGGCAGGTCAGGAGAATCGCGTCGTAAGCCTTCATGCCTTCTTCGCGCAGGCGATCATAGGTATCGATCAGCACGATGTTGTTGTTCACGATGACGCCGGCGTTCGCGATCACGCCGATGCCGCCCATGACCACGCCGAAGGGCTGGCCCATCAGCATGTAGCCGAGCATGACGCCGAAGGTCGAAAGCACGACTGCCGTGAGCACGACGAAGACCGAGGTGATCTTGTTGAACTGGGCAAGCAGGATCGTGAAGATCAGGAAGATTGCGGTGAGGAATGCGCTGACGAGGAAGGCGCCAGCCTTTTCGCGCTCTTCGTCTTCTCCCTTGAGTTTCCAGAGCACGCCCTGACCGAGATCGAGCTTCGCGATCTGTGCCGCGACCTCCTGCTGCACGACCGAGCTTTGCACGCCCGCGGCCACGTTCGACTGCACCGTGATGATGCGGTTGCCGTTCACGCGCTTGATGTTGCCGACCTTGTTCTGCGGTACGCGCTCGATGAAGTTGCCGAGCGGGATGTGACCGACCGTCGTCTGCGCGCGTAGTTCGTCGATCTGCCCGAGCGAACGCAGTTCGCGCGGGAAGCGGACGATGATGTCGACGGGTTTATCGGATTCCGCAGGCCGGTAATCGGTAATCTTCAGGCCGTTGGTGACGAGTTGCACGGCACTGCCGACGGTCGCGGCACTTGCGCCGTACTGCGCGGCAAGCGCCTTGTTCACCTGAATGGTCCAGTCGATGCCGGGGAGCTGCTGGCCGTCGTCGAGATCGCGCACATGCGGATGCGCGGCGAGCACGGCCGCCACCTTTTGCGCGGCCGCCGGCAGGAGATCCGGGTTCAGCGCGGAAAGCTGGACCTGCACCGGCTTTCCGGTCGGAGGGCCAGCGCGGGGAGCCGTGACCTCGATGAAGACACCGGGGATGTCCTTCGTGATCTCGCGCATCTGATTCATGATTTCGCGGGCTTTCGGCCGGGTCTTCCAGTCCGAGAACTCGAACTGCATGACGCCGACGGTGTCTTCCGAAAGCTCGTCCATGCCGCGCGGCTGCTCGCCGATGCGGGAGTAGACAGTCGAAAGGCCGGGGAAGTTCAGCACGCGCGCCTCGACCTGCTTCATCAGCCGGTCTTTCTCCTCGACCGAAAGATTGCCGCGGGCATGGATCACGACCTGTCCGAAATCGGGTTCGACGTCGGGGAAGAATTCGACACCCTTGCCGAAGCGGCCATAGGCGACCTGAATGGCGACGAGCACCGCGATCACGATCATGATCGTGGTGCCAGGACGGGCGACCGCCGATTTCACGAGCCGCATATAGGGGCCCTTGTCGGAAACGCGGTCGTCATGCGGTACCGGTGACGCGCGGCCGAGCAGCGCGCCGAGTGTCGGCGTGAAGATCAAGGCGACCACCATGGACGCGAACAGCGTCGCGATCAGCGTGATCGGCAGATATTTCATGAACTCGCCGACCACGCCCGGCCAGAACAAAAGCGGGGAGAAGGCGGCGATGCGGGTGAGGGTCGCGGAGATCACTGGCGCTGCCATGCGTTTGGCGGCGAGCGAATAGGCGTCTCTCGGCTCCATGCCTTCCGACATGCGCCGCTCCGCGAATTCGGAGACGATGATGGCGTCGTCGACCAGCATGCCGACCGCGAGGATCAGTGAGAACAGGACGACGATGTTGATCGTCAGCCCCGCGAGATAGAGCCCGAGCACGCCGGTCAGGAATGACGCGGGGATGGCGATGCCGATGAAGACCGAGGCGCGAAGTCCGAGCGCAAAAAGGATGATGACCGTGACGAGCAGGACCGCAGTTGCGACCGCGTTCTGCAGGTCGTGCAGCATGATGCGGATTGTTTTCGACTTGTCCTGCGTAAACGAAACCTTGACCGCACCTGGCCAGGTTTTCTGCAGTTGTTCGACGACCTTCTTCACGCCATCGACGGTGTTGATAAGGTTCTCGCCGGTGCGTTTCGACACCTCGATGGTCATGGCCTGCTGGCCGTTGACGCGCGTGATGGTCAGCGCATCCTTGAAGGTCGGCCGCACTTCGGCGATGTCGCCGAGCGTCACGTTTGCGCCGGAGGTGGCGGCGACAGGAATGCGCAACACGTCTTCCGGCCGCTCGATCAGCGAGGGCACCTTGACTGCGAAACGACCCGTCTCGCCTTCGAGTGCGCCGGCGGCGACGAGCGAGTTCGAGGCGCGCGTAACCTGCAGCAACTGGTCGAGCGAGACGTTGTAGCTCTTCATCAGCGCCGGATTAGCGATGATTTCGACGACTTCATCGCGAGCGCCGCGCAACTCGGCGGAGAGCACGCCGGGCGCCTGCTCGATCGCATTTTTCGCGGTGCGTGCGATGTGCAGCAGCGTGCGCTCCGGCACGTCGCCGGAGAGCGCGACCACGATGACCGGATAGAGCGACAGGTTCACTTCCTGGACCAGCGGTTCGTCCATGTCTTGCGGCATGTCGCGCTTGGCTTCGTCCACTTTTGCGCGGACATCGGCGAGGGCGGATTTCGAGTCGAAACCAGCCTGAAACTCGAGCAGCACATAGCCGCCGTTCTCGAACGCCTGGCTGCGCATTTCCTTGACGTTGCCGACCGACTTCAGCTTGGTTTCGACCGGACGAAGCAACAGGCGCTCGGCATCTTCGGGACTGATGCCACGCTGGGAAAGCTGCACATAGACGATCGGGATGCGTACGTCCGGCTCGGATTCCTTCGCGATCCGAACATAGGCGACCGCGCCCGCGAGCAGCAGGAAAATCAGCGTCGCGATGGTCAGCCGCGCGCGCGTAATGGCAAAATCGACCGGATTCATCTCGGGGCTACCTTTTAGCGCTGCGCGTTCTGTTGTTCGGCGATCACGGCTTCGACGACCTGGTCTTCACGCACGAAATCCTGACCCTGCACGATCACGCGCGCGCCATTGGGGATGCCTTTCACCCACATCGACTGCTGCTCATCGGAAACGAGTTCGATGGGAATGAAGAACACCTTGTTTTCGGCGGTCACGGCACGGACGCCGAGCTTGCCCTGTGCGGAGAAGACGAGCGCGGAGCGCGGTACTTTGGTGGCCTCGACGGTGGCCATCGAGATCGCGACTTCGGCGGTAATGCCGTCGGCGATCTTATTGTCAGGATTCGCCGCTTCGATATCGACGCGGTAGGTACGCGTGGTCGCGGATGCGCTCTTGGAGATGTAGCGCACCTTGCCTTTCACGATCTCGCCGGAAACCAGGCGCAGTTCGGCCGGCTCGCCGAGCCGGATGCCGCCGAGGCGCTTCTCGGAGACTTCGACGATCGCGATGATGGGATCGAGCGCGATCATGCGCGCGATCTCGTTGGGGCCGGCGCTGCCGCCCATCGAGGGCATCATCATCAGATACTGGCCCTGTTCGGCGGAAACCTGATCGACCACGCCGTCCCACGGCGCGGTGATGCGAATGCGCTCGACTTCGGCTTCGGCCTGAGCGAGGGCAGCTTCCGCGGCGCGAAGCTGCGAGGCGATGTTGTTCAGTTCCAGCTTCGGCAGATTGCCTTGCTCGATCAACCGGGAGCGGGCCTCATATTCGGCCTTGCGCTGTAATACGAGCGCGCGCGCCTGTTGCAGCTGGGCGTTGCGGCCGTCGTCCATCAGCACGGCAAGCACGTCGCCGGCCTTCACGCGATCGCCGCGCTTCACCCGGAGTTCGGTGATGATGGCCTGCGTGCGTGCGACAATCGAAATCTTCTTGTCGGCTTCCGTGCGGCCGGACAGAACGAGTTGCGGCTGATAGCGCTCCGTGTTTGCGGTCACGACGGCCACGCGAAACTTCTGCGCGGCCTGTTGTTGTGTGGCGGTCGCGGCCGGCGCCTCTTGATGCGGGAGCAGCATTCCCGATCCGATCCAGACGACCGCCAGAAGCACGAGCAGGATCGCGCCGAGCTTGCCGCCCTTGATCGGGCTCTTCGCATAAAGCGCTTTGACGCCGCTTCGCAGCGGACCGAGGGCTTTGCTTACGTTCTGCTTCGTGGTTTCGAGATTGCCGTGCATGGCTTACTCCCCGGCGGCCGGATGGTCCGCCAATTCCTTCTGTGTCGTGTGATGATGCGGTTCGCTTAAAAGGAAACTCGTCACCGACAGAAGCGTCGGCAGAACGGTTTCCGCATCGAATTCAGGATCGACGGCGCGGCGCCAATAGAGGCCGTCGACGAGCGCCATGAGCACGCTCGCCGCGATGTCGAGATTGACCGAAGGCGGAATCTCGCCGCGCGCCACGCCGTGACGAAGCACGGCCAGAAATCCGCCCTTCACTTCGCGCTCGATCGACGCGTAAATCTTCGCAATTTCCGGGTTGCGGCGGCTCTCGGCCTTGATCTCAGTGTGGAGGCAGATTTCTTCGGTCGTTTCCTCGACGATGTAGCGGCGCGCGGCCATGGCGAGCGCCGGGAAGAAATCCGGCGCCTCGACGATGGCCTGGAATTTTTCGGCGACGTCGGCGCGATCCTGCTCGGCGATGCCGGCGATGATCGCCTCCTTCGAAGGGAAGTAGCGATAGAGCCCGCCGGGGCTCATCTGCGCTTCCGCGCAGATCTGCTGCATTGAGGTTCCGTGAAACCCGCTGCGGGAAAAGCAGCGCTTCGCTGCCGCGAGAATCTCCTCGCGGCGGTCATTTTGACGCTGCGCATTGGGGCGGCGCATGCTGCGGTGCCTGATTAGCCTTTGGTCCAAGCGTTTGCGGTGCGGTAAAAGAGAATGAATGTTCGCTCGCAAGCCGGAGCTTCATTAATCCCCGACGATTCAGGAGTCAAATACCGTTCGTTCGCGGTTCCGAAGGCATTGCCGGCATGCCCAGAAAGTCCTGCGGATGTACGGATTTAACGGAATGGTGCCGCTTTTCAGCTTGACGGCGAGGGGCTCCAGGTGGTGCCTATGGCTTTCCATCCCTTCGGTCCTTCCCGGATCGGAGTGCAATGAAAAAAGGGCGCCGGATTCCAGGCGTCCGCCATTGGGAGGACTACAATGCGTAAGTGGCTACTCGCCGCCGCCGGTATTTTCGCGCTCGGCATTTCCGGCGCTTCGGCGCAAAACTATCCAACCCGTAATATTACGATGGTAATTCCCTTCGCCGCTGGCGGCCCGACGGATACCGTCGGCCGTCTGATTGCGGAGTCGATGTCGAAGACGCTCGGCCAGACCGTCGTCATCGATAACGTTGCAGGCGCTGGCGGCACCCGTGCGTCGGGCCAGGTCGCGAAAGCGACCCCGGATGGTTACACCATTCTCCTGCATCACATCGGCATGTCGACCGCTCCGACGCTCTACCGCAAACTCTCGTTCAATCCCGAAACCGATTTCGAAACCATCGGTCTCGTGACCGATGCGCCGATGTCGCTGATTGCGCGTCCGGATTTTCCGGCGAAGAATTTCGCGGAAGTCCTCGAATACGTGAAGAAGAACAAAGACAAGGTCAATTACGCCAATGCCGGCGTCGGTGCGGCTTCGCATCTGTGCGGCATGCTCTTGATGTCTTCGATTGGCGTGCAGATGAACACCGTACCTTATAAGGGCACGGGTCCTGCCATGACGGACGTGCTCGGCGGCCAGGTCGATCTGATGTGCGACCAGACCACGAATACGACCAGCCAGATCAAGGGCGGCAAGGTGAAGGCTTACGGCGTCACGACCAAGACGCGCGTGAAAAATCTCGCCGACCTTCCGACCCTCGACGAAGCCGGATTGAAGGGCTTCGACCTCGCCGTCTGGCACGGCCTCTATGCGCCGAAGGGCACGCCCAAGGAAGTCATCGCCAAGCTGACCCAGGCGCTTCAGGCTGCGCTCAAGGATCCGAAGGTGATCGAGCGTTTCGCGGCCCTCGGCACCGAGCCGGTTCCGCAGAATGAAGCGACACCGGAAGGTCACTCCGCGAAGCTCAAGGCAGAGATCGCGAAGTGGCGGCCGCTCATCAAGGCCGCCGGTGTTTATGCCGACTGAGGCAGCCTTGACGTAAGTAAACGAGAACGGCCGGAAGCCTAACGCTTCCGGCCGCCCATTACCGGGCGGGGGGAAACGCCATGCTGACAATTCGAAATCCGAAGGATTTCTTTACCGGGCTCTTGCTGCTCGCGATTTCGGCAGTTTTTGCATACGGACTTTTCGAACTGCCAATCGGCACCGCCTACAAGATGGGCCCGGGGTATTTCCCCATGGTGCTTACGATCATGCTCACCGCCTGCGGGCTCGCGATCCTCGCGAACGGTTTGCTCAGCGACGGCGAAGCGGTCGGCACAATTCCCTGGCGCGGGTTGATTATCATCACTGTGTCGGTGCTGCTTTACGGTGCGACGCTCAAGGGACTCGGGATGGTCCCGGCACTGGCGCTCACCGTTTTTCTTTCAACCTTCGCCGGCCATGGCTGGGACGCAAAGGCTGCGATCGGAGTAACGGTCGTGCTTGTCGTCGCTTGTGTTGCAATCTTCGTGAAGGGCCTCGGGTTGCCGCTTGCTCTCTTTGGTCCGTGGGTAGGCGGCTACTGACATGGATATATTTTCAAATCTTGCACTCGGCTTCGAGCAGGCGCTCAGCCTTACCAACATCTGGTACTGCTTTATCGGCGTACTTCTGGGCACGCTGATCGGCGTGCTTCCCGGCCTTGGCCCCGTCGCGACGATCGCGATGCTGCTGCCCATCACCTTTGGGCTGCCGCCGGTTACGGCGATGATCATGCTCGCCGGCATTTATTACGGCGCGCAGTATGGCGGCTCCACGACCGCCATTCTCGTCAATCTTCCGGGCGAGCCCGGTTCGGTGGTGACTGCGCTCGATGGCCATCAGCTTGCGCGCAAAGGCAAAGCGGGTTTCGCGCTCTTTACTGCAGCGGTCGGCTCATTCTTCGCGGGTACGGTCGCGACCTTCCTGATCGCCGGATTTGCGCCGCCGCTCGCGAATGTTGCATTGACGTTCGGACCCGCTGAGTATTTCGCGCTCATGGTGCTCGGCCTGGCAGCCGCGGTAACGCTGGCGCATGGCTCGGTTATCAAAGCGATCGCGATGATCACGCTCGGTCTTCTGCTCGGTACGATGGGGCAGGACCTTTACACCGGCGCGCCGCGCTTTACGTTCGGCTCCAACGAGTTCGCGGACGGCATCGACTTCACCGCGCTTGCGATGGGTGTCTTTGGTATCGGGGAAATCATCCGCAACCTTGAAAGCACCGAGGTGCGCGAGCCGATCAGGTCCAAATTGCGCGATCTCATTCCAACCCGCGAGGAATTTAAACAGATCATTATGCCGGTCCTGCGCGGCACCGGCATCGGGTCCTTGCTCGGGATTCTGCCGGGTGGCGGCGCTGTCCTCGGTTCGTTTGCCTCTTATTCGATCGAGAAGAAACTCTCCAAGAATCCCGTGCCGTTCGGGCAGGGGGCGATCGAGGGTGTTGCTGGTCCCGAATCCGCAAACAATGCGGGTGCGCAGACTTCCTTCATTCCGATGCTGACGCTCGGCATCCCGTCGAACCCGGTGATGGCGCTTATGATCGGCGCGCTCATCATTCAGGGTATCGTGCCGGGCCCGAACGTGATCACCGAAAAGCCGGACCTGTTCTGGGGCGTCATCACCTCGATGTGGGTCGGCAATGCGATGCTCCTGATCCTCAATCTGCCGCTGATCGGGATATGGGTGCGGTTGATGACGGTGCCGTATCAGCTCCTGTTCCCGGCGATCATCGCGGTTTGCTGCATCGGCGTTTACTCGCTCAGCAACAACCCCTTCGACGTCTATCTGATGGCGATTTTCGGGGTGATCGGTTATTTCCTCGTGAAGCTCGATTGCGAGCCGGCGCCGCTTTTGCTCGGCTTTGTCATCGGTAAGCTGCTCGAGGAGTATCTGCGGCGCGCCATGCTGCTTTCCCGGGGCGATCCGATGGTGTTCCTGCAGCGTCCGATCAGTGCGACCTTGCTGATCCTGACCGTGATTGCGCTCGTCGTCGTGCTCCTGCCGTCGGTCAGGAAAAAGCGCGAAGAGGCGTTCCGGGAATAGTGCGGAAACCGCCGGTTTCTCTTTACAGGGCGGGGGGGCTTTGCTATCCCGCCCCGTCTCCGCGAGACTTTCTCGCGGCCCGAATTGGTGCGGGCGCATAGCTCAGTTGGTAGAGCAGGTGACTCTTAATCACCGGGTCCAAGGTTCGAGTCCTTGTGCGCCCACCAATTTTCTCCTGATTTATCAATGGCGATTTGAGAACAAAGCGAGACGCAGGGTCGAGCGTGTGACTATTCGTTTGTGACTTTAAAAGTCACACGCGACGAATCCGGTCCGCCGGCGTTAGATCCCGACCATGGTCGGACGGCTCTACAACAAGGCGAAGAAAGAGCGCGAGCTGTACGCGCTCCGCGAAGGCGCTCGGGCGCTGCAGGATCGCTATGCCTTCGAGCAGAAGATCCGCGAGGCGATGTTCGTGCGCATCGGAAACGCCAGGGCTCGGCTATCTGCGCATCGAATGTCTATGCGGCTAGAGTGCGATCATTGCGTGCCTCTCTTCATCGGTTCCTCGCCAGTCATCTATGGACTTGAATGGCCGCC
>CAUJKG010000103.1 GCA_963205465.1 Pseudomonadota bacterium
ATAACGGCCGCGTCCTGACACCGGCAGAATTGAGCACGCGCGGCACTACCCGGAACGACAGCTCGGGGACGAACCCGAACGCGAACGACGCACAATCGACGCCGCAGGGTCTTGGCATTCCGACCATCAACAATCTTTTCCGCCGCGCGGCCAAGGGCGATCAGGAGTTGCCGCTCGAGTTCAAGGGCGAGCCGGAACGCACGTCGCTGACGCAGCCGCCAACCGGCTATCTGACGCCGTCGACGAGCGCCCCTTACGGCACTGTGGCGCAGGACAAGAAGCAAAAGGACGGCACGCGTCTCGTGCATCCGAACATGCCGGATTACTCGGGGCCGATCCAAACGCAGTAGCTGTGTTTGCTTCTGGCCCGGCTTATCCGTGCCGTGAGTTCAGCCGGTTGCTGACGCTGTTGGGAGAATTCCACAAGGTGAAGAACTTCGTCATGAGCGCGATCGCAATTTGTGCAGCCGCCGGCTCGGCGGCTGTTGTCTTGCCCGCCACCCGCGCGGATGCGCTGGGTCTGCAGGTGAGCGAATTCAAGCTCGCCAACGGGCTGCAGGTCGTGGTGATCCCCGACCGCCGCACGCCGGTCGTGACCCACATGGTCTGGTACAATGTGGGTTCGGCGGACGAGACGCCGGGAAAGTCCGGTCTCGCCCATTTCCTCGAACATCTGATGTTCAAGGGCACGGATAAAAATCCGGGCGGGAAATTCTCCAAGGTGGTCGCGACCATCGGCGGTCAGGAGAATGCTTTCACGTCGCAGGATTACACCGCCTACTTCCAGCGCGTGACGAAGGAAAACCTCGAACAGGTGATGACCTTCGAAGCCGATCGCATGACCGGGCTGCATCTGACCGACGACGTCGTGCTGCCCGAGCGCAATGTCGTGCTCGAAGAGCGCCGGACCCGCACCGACAATGACCCGGCCGCGCAACTTGCCGAAGCGCTCACGGCTGCGCTTTACGTCAATCATCCTTACGGCCGTCCGATCATTGGCTGGATGCACGAGATCAGGCAGCTCGATCGTCAGTCGGCGCTGGATTTTTACAAGCGCTTCTATACGCCGAACAATGCCGTGCTCGTGCTCGCCGGCGACCTCGATGAAAAGGAAGCGCGCGAACTTGCCGAGAAAACCTATGGCAAGGTGCCGCGCTTGCTCGAGATTGCGCCGCGCGTTCGTCCGGTCGAGCCGGAGCCCCACGCCCACCGCAGGCTTTCGCTCGCCGATCAGCGCGTGAGGCAGCCGGCGCTGTCGCGTTATTATCTGGTGCCTTCCTATCGTACCGGCGCCGGCAACGAAGCCGAAGCGCTCGAAATTCTTTCGCACATTCTGGGTGGCGGACAGACCAGCCGGCTTTACCATGCGCTGGTCGTGGAGAAGGGCATCGCGGCCAATGCCGGCGCCTGGTATCAAGGCACGGCGCTCGATGCCACGCGCTTCGGCGTCTATGCCTCGCCGCGTCCCGGCGTCGCGCTGGCCGACCTCGAGGCGGCACTGGATCAAGTGATCGAGGAAGTCATCGAGAAGGGTGTGAGCGCCGACGAGATCGATCGCGTGAAGACGCGGATCATCGCTTCCACGATCTTCTCGCAGGACAACCAGGCTACGCTCGCGCGCATTTATGGCGCGGCGCTCACGACGGGGCTGACCGTCGAATCCGTGAAGGAATGGCCCAACCGGATCCGCGCGGTCACGCCCGAAGAGGTTCGCGCTGCCGCAAAGAAGTGGCTCGATCTTCGCCGCGCGGTCACGGGTCATCTCGTGCGGCCTGCGGCATTGCCGGAGAAACGGACGTGATGTTGTTCGGCGCTTTCCGCGGCATGCGCGGTATCCTGAAAGGACTTCTGATGGCTCTCGCCCTGTTCTCGGCGTCCAACGCCGCGGACGCCCAGATCGGAAAAATCGAGCGCGTCGTGACGCCGGCCGGAATCGAACTCTGGTTCGTAAAGGACGACACGCTGCCGATCCTTTCCATGTATTTCGCCTTCGAGGGTGGCGCGTCGCAGGATCCCGCCGACCGTGCGGGCTTGGCCTATTTCACTGCCGCGATGCTCGACGAAGGAGCCGGCGACCTCGATGCGCGCACCTTCCAGGAGCGGCTTGAGCGGCGCGCGATTTCGCTGAGTTTCAGCGCCGACCGTGATACCTTCCGCGGCAGCCTGCGCGTCTTGAGCGAACATCGCGCGGAAGCCTTCGAGCTCTTGCGCCTGTCGCTGAATGCGCCGCGTTTCGATCAGGAGGCGATCGATCGCATTCGCGCCAGCATTCTCGCGGCGAACCGGCGCAGCCAGAACAATCCGGACGAGGTGGCGAGCCTGCGCTGGTTTGCGTCGGCCTTTCCGAACCATCCTTACGGGCGTCCGGTAAAAGGCGACGAAGCTTCGGTCTCCGGCATCGAGCGCAACATGCTCTTTGCTTATGTGAAGAAGAACTTGGCGCGCTCCAACCTGAAGATCGCCGTGGTCGGGTCGATTGATCGCAACGAACTCATTCGCCTGGTCGACGAGTCCTTCTCGAAACTACCCGCCAAAGCCGAACTTTCCCCGGTAGCGGAAGTGAAGCCGCAGTCTCTTGGTCGCCGCGATGTCGTCGATCTGAACATTCCGCAGACCGCGATCATTTTCGGCAGCAGCGGCATCAAGCGCTCGGACCCGGATTTCATCCCGGCTTTTGTGCTGAACCACATTCTGGGGGGCGGCAGCTTCTCCTCGCGGCTCTATCGCGAGGTGCGCGAAAAACGCGGGCTCGCGTATTCGGTCTATTCTCATCTTGCCACGCTGGATTATGCGGGGCTCTTTCTCGGCGGCACCTCGACTCGCAACGACCGCGCTGCGGAAGCCTTGCAGATCATCGAGCAGGAAATCGCCCGGATGGCGAAGGAAGGGCCGACCGCGGAGGAGCTCGCACAGGCCAAGAGCTATCTGACCGGGTCGTATCTGCTGCACTTCGATACCTCCGCCAAGGTCGCGCAGCAGTTGCTCGAGATTCAGCTCGAAAATCTGGGCATCGATTACATCCAGCGCCGCAACAAACTGGTTAACGCGGTATCCGAGGAAGACGTCCGCCGCGCAGCAAAGAGATTGTTAGCAGACAGCAAGCTACTGGTAATTATGGTCGGGAGACCCGCACCGCTGGCCAAGGCCAACGGTGGTTGAATTCGAGGGGTTCGCGAGCGCTCCACCTGCTGTTATTATGGGCGCTCGGAGGGAGTGGTGAGTATGCGTAACGGTTCCAAGCATGTCCTGCGCAAGCAGGGCTGGGCGGCCTTCGTGTTGGTGGGCCTGCTCGGGGGGTGCAGCACCGTCGAGAACGTGATGGGCCCCATCGGCAATATGGGGAATATTTTCAGCCAGAATACACCGGCTGAAAATCAGAACCCGAATCCGAATGCCCCGACCCAGATCAACGCGGACGAAAACTGTCCCGGGGCAACCATCCGCCAGGGCGCCGCAGCCTGGGCGATTCCGGCCGGGCAGGGCCCGACCAATATCCGGTATCAGGCGAGCATCGTGCAGATCGCGCGTGAATGCTCCATCGTCGGCGACACCATGACGATCAAGATCGGCATTGAAGGCCGTGTCCTGGTCGGTCCCAAGGGTGGGGCCGGCAACGTAACGGTGCCGATGCGTGTCGCGCTGGTACAGGAAGGCCCGCAGCCGCGCCCGGTCGTCTCCAAGTTCTACGCGGTCCAGGTCAGCGTGCCGCAAGGCGCGACGCAGGTGCCCTTTACCCAGGTCGACAACGACGTGTCGTTCCAGCTCCCTGCGGACAAGGACCTCGAG
Organism: Pseudomonadota bacterium; assembly: GCA_963205465.1. Lineage (GTDB taxonomy): Bacteria > Pseudomonadota > Alphaproteobacteria > Rhizobiales > Xanthobacteraceae. The sequence continues at coordinate 3,787 of CAUJKG010000103.1, forward strand.
CGCTACATCATTTATGTCGGTTTCGATCCGCAAGGTGCGCCACCGCCGCCAAAAGCGAAGGCCAAGCCGAAGCCGCGTCCGAAAGCGAAGCCGAAACCCAAGGCTGCGCCGCAGCAGCAGCCGGTGCAGCAGCAACAGCAGCAGCAGCCGACATTCCAGCCGCCGCCGGCCCAGCAGCAGCAACCGACGTTTCAGCCGCCGCCGACGCAGCAACCGCAGCAGCCGCGTAACGTTCCGACGTTCGAACCGCCGCCGCGTCAGTAATTGCGGAGCAAATAAAAAAACGGCCGCCTCGAGCGGCCGTTTTCTTTTGCCGATGTTGGGGAAACCCGACTTGGGTAACAAAGCCCGGCCAGGACGAGTTTCGTAGGCCCATGAATTTACCCGGTGCTTTTCCGGCCAGCTCTTACGCGCACCTGGATTTTGAAAATCGAGCCCGCATATCCCAATAAAAAACGGCCGCCCAAGGCGGCCGCTTTTTGTCTTCGATGCAGGAGAAACGATCAGCCCAAACGGGCTTTGACGTCCTTGATCGCGGTGTCGAGGAGCGATGCGCCGTCCGGGCCTTTTGCGGTTTCGGAGACGATGGCTTCCGCGGCTTTCACCGCGGCATCGGCAGCGGCCGCGCGAACGTCGGCCATGGCCTGCTGTTCGGCCTGTGCGATCTTGGTCTCCGCCATCTTCGTGCGGCGCACCACGAAATCTTCGAGGCGCGTTTTGGCTTCGGCCGCGATCTGCTGTGCTTCGGTATTGGCCTGCGCGATGATCGCCTTTGCCTCGTCTTCGGCCTCGCGCGCTTTCTGCTTGTATTCGGCAAGCAGACGCTCGGCTTCCTGCTTTAGGCGCTTGGCTTCGTCGAGTTCGGCTCTGACCTTGGCGCCGCGCTGATCGAGTAAGCCGAGCAGCGAGCGATGTGCGCCGAAGCGGAATACGAGGATCAGGAACGCCGCGAAGGATACCGCGACCCAAAGCTCGGCTTCGTATAACCAGTGTGGCACGGGGCAAGGCTCCTTAGTGCAGCGCGGCGTCGACTGCGCGCTCGACCGACTGCTGGGCAGGCGCTTTGCCCGTCAGCCGTTCGACGATCAGTCCGGTGGTGTCGATCGCAATGCCGCGTACGTTCGACATTGCCGCGGTCTTGGTCGAAGCGATCTGCTTCTCCGCCGCTTCCAGCTTGGTCTTCAGCCCGTTTTCGAGCTGCTTGCGCTGGGCTTCGGCTTCTGCGGCTGCCTTGGCCTGAGACTCGGAAGCGAGCGCCTGTGCTTTCGCGCGGGCTTCGGCGAGGTTCTTTTCATAGGCAACCTGCGCCGCTTCGCTTTCGTTCTTCAGGCGGTTTGCAGCCGCAAGATCGCTTTCGATGATCGTGTTGCGTTCGGCGATCGCGCCGCCGATGCGCGGCAGCAATATCCGCGACAACAGGACGTAAAGGGCCGCGAAGCAGATCGCGAGCCAGAACAGCTGCGAAGCGACCGTTTCGCCCTGGAAGGGCGGGAACGGCGCCTTCTTGCCACCCGGTACTTCGGTATGTGCGTTCGTAGCCATTTACGCCGGCTTTCGTTGGTTCGCTTAGACGGCGAACAGGAGCAGGAGCGCGATCAAGAGCGAGAAGATGCCGAGCGCTTCGGTCACGGCGAAGCCGAAAATCAGGTTGCCGAACTGACCCTGCGCCGCGGCCGGGTTGCGGAGCGCCGACGACAGGTAGTTGCCGAAAATGAAGGCCACGCCGATCGCGGCGCCGCCCATGCCGATCGCCGCGATGCCGGCGCCGATCATACGGCCGAGTTCTTTTGCTGCTACTGGATCCATAGTGAAACTCCTCTGGAAGGCTTTCTGGTTGAACTATTCTGGCCGTTAGTGGCCGGGGTGAATTGCGTCGTTGAGGTAGAGACAGGTGAGAATGGTGAAGACGTAGGCCTGCAGGAACGCGACCAGGAGTTCGAGCGCGGTCAGCGCGATCAGCATGCCGAACGGCAGCACGCCGAGCAGCCAACCGGCAACGCCCAGCGAAGTCGCGAGCAGGCCGATGAAGCTTGCGAAAACCTTCAGCGTGATGTGGCCCGCGAGCATATTGGCGAACAGTCGCACCGACAGCGAAAGCGGGCGCGAGAGGAACGACAGGATTTCGATCAGCGTGATCAGCGGCATGATGAATAGCGGCACGCCGGACGGGAAGAACAGTTTGAAGAACTTCAGGCCGTTCTTGTAGATGCCGTAAACGATCACGACCAGGATCACGAGCACCGCGAGCGCGCCGGTGACCGCGATGTGGCTCGTCACCGTGAAGAAGCCCGGGATCAGGCCGAGCAGGTTCAGGACGAGCACGAAGGTGAAGAGCGAGAACACCAGCGGGAAGAAGCGCATGCCTTCGTTGCCGGCCGTACTTCGCACCGTGTTCGCCACGAATTCATAGGTCAATTCGACCAGCGACTGCACGCGGCCCGGCACCACGCTCCGCTTCGTCGTCGCAAGATAAGCGAGACCGGTGATGATCGCGACCGCGGCCATCATGAACAGCGAAGAATTGGTGATTGCGATTTCGTGCCCGCCGATATGGCCAAGGGTCACGATCTTCTTGATCTGGAATTGTGCAATCGGGTCGGCCATCGTTCTTCGTCTCATCCGGCGCGTGGTTGCGCCGCTTTCTATTTTTTCCGCTCGCCAAAGTGCGGCACCGCGCCGACCGAGCGAAGCACGTTCAATACGCCGGCTGCGAAGCCGAGGAGAATGAAAACGATCAGCCCCCACGGCGACCATCCGGTGAGCTTGTCGAAAACCCACCCGACGCCGAAGCCCGCGACGACGCCACCGACGAAATCGCCGGAGAGCTTCAAGCCTCGCGTGAACCCGGATTTGTCCGCAGCGTCGGGCGGAGTTGCGGAGCGGGTCCGCAATTCTTCCGCCTCACGCGCGTCGAGTTTTTCGTCGAGACGTCGCAGCCTCTCGGAAAGATCGCCCCCGCCGTTTCCGCTCTTGGGGTCGCCGCCGCTCACGTCGGAAAACCTCTCAAAAGTCGAGAAAAATAGCGGCTTCTTTCCGAAGCCGCGCGGACCATAGTGACGGGGTTTATGGGTGTCAAGAAACGTAAACGTCTCTTAACACCCTGTATTATTTGGGTAAATCGGCGTCGATCAAGGGTGCGGCGGCGAGTCTCGGGAGAGCCGTGAGACTCACCCGGGACTCGGAGCAAATCAGCCCGCTTCGCGGAAGTTCTGTGCGGTCTGCAGGTCCACGGATACCAGTTGCGAAACGCCCCGCTCGGCCATGGTGACCCCGAACAGCCGGTCCATCTTGGCCATGGTGATCGGGTTATGCGTCACGGTGACGAAGCGGGTGTCGGTCTGCCGGGTCATTTCTTCCAGCAGATTGCAGAACCGCTCCACGTTCGAATCGTCGAGCGGCGCGTCGACTTCGTCCAGCACGCAGATCGGCGACGGGTTCGTCAAAAACACTGCGAAAATCAAGGACATGGCGGTCAGCGCCTGTTCGCCGCCCGAAAGCAGCGAGAGCGACTGCGCCTTCTTTCCGGGGGGCTTCGCGATGATATCGAGGCCAGCTTCCAGCGGATCTTCCGACCCGGTCAGTACAAGTTCTGCCGTACCGCCCGAGAAGAGGCCGGTGAAGAGCTTCTTGAAGTGCTCGTTCACGGTCTGGAATGAGGCGGTGAGGCGCTCGCGCGCTTCCTTATCCAGGCTCTGGATGCCCTGGCGCAGCCGTTTGATGGCCTCGACGAGATCGTCGCGCTCGGTGGTGAGGCCGACATGCTGCTTTTCGACTTCGACGAGCTCTTCGTCGGCGCGCAGGTTGACCGCGCCGAGCCGCTCGCGCTCGCGCTCAAGGCTCTCGAGCTTGGCCGCGACTTCCGCGGGCTCCGCTTCCGCGCCCTTGGTGTCGAGGGCCTCCGCGATCCGTTCTTCGGTCGGCTCGCCGCCCAGCACTTCGGATACTTCGCGGATGAGGTCGTTCCGGCGTGCGCGCGCTGCTTCGAGCCGCGCTTCGTCGCGGGCGGAGACTTCGCGCGCGGCGGAGAGCGCGTTACGAATTTCGCGCTCGACCTTGTCGGCTTCGGCAAGGATCTGCTCGGCCGCGATGAGTTTGTCGTCGGCTTCGCGCTTGGTTGCTTCGGCGGCGGAAATTTCGGTCAGGAGCGCATTGCGCTGCTCGGCGAATTTCGCCGGTGCTTCGTCGAGTGCTGCCCGCTCTTCCTTGGTTTCGCCGATGCGCTGCTCGATCGAACTGATCTGCAGCCCGGCGCGCTCCTCGCGCTCGCGCCAGGACGCGCGCTCGGTTCCGATCGAGGACATGCGATGCGCGCGCGCTGCGCGTTCGCGCTCGATCCCATCGATGTCGGCTTTCGCGCCGGTATAGGCGGCGCGGTCGTTGGTCAGCCGGGTGCGGACCGCGTTCAGCGCGGCTTCCGTCTCCGTGATCGTGGGTAGTGTGGCAAGCAGCGTCGCGGTTTCAGCCGTTGCTGCTTCGATCTCGCTCTGGTTTGCGAGGAGACGCGTGCGCGCCTCGGAAAGTGCCGAAAGCCGCGACTGATGCTCCACCGCCGCGCGCTCCGCATCGGCAAGCGCATGCAGTGCCGTGTCGTTCGCGCTTTGCGCGTTCCGCCACAGCCCGCGCGCATTCATTTCCGCGTGTTCGGCGGCGGCAAGTTCGGCCGCGGCAGTGTCGTTATCCGCTTTCGCTTTTGCAACGGCTTCGCGGGCCGCGTTTACCTCAAGGTCGAGTTCAGCAAGGCGATTGCGCGCGGCGAGGCGGCGTGCGGCCGCGGTCGGCGCGTCGGCGGTGACAGTGTAGCCGTCCCAGCGCCACAGATCGCCTTCCTTGGAGACGAGGCGCTGGCCGACCTGCAACTGCTTGCGCAGTTCGGCGCCATCGGTGCGCGACACCACGCCGATCTGCTTCAGCGAGCGGATCAGCGCATCGGGAGCGCTCACATGCAGCGTCAGCGGCTCGACGCCTGTGGGCAACGAGGGATCGCCTTCGCCCGCATCCGCGCCGGCCCAGTGCATGGGCGAGGCGGCATCGAACGGCGCATCGAGTTCGTCGCCGAGTGCCGCGGCAAGGGCGGCCTCGTAGCCGCTTGCGACCTGCACCTGATCTACTGCTGGCGGAAACAGCGTTTTCGACTGCTCGCCCAGCATCTTGGCGAGCGTCCGGGATTCCGTTTCCAGCCGGTGCAGGTTCTGCTCCGCGGCCTGCAGCGGCTTGCGGGCGAGATCGAGCGCCTGCACCGCGGCTGAGCGTGCGGCTTCCGCGCGAAGCGCGTCGGCGTCGGTCTTGCTTAGATGTTCCTGCGCGGCAGTGGTCGCTTCGCGAAGACGCGCGAGCTCGCCGCCGTTTGCAGCGATACCCTGACTGGTTTCCTGCTCGATCTGGGCGATTTCGGCGGCGATCTTTTCCAGCCGGCCGCGATAGCTGTTCACCGAGCCTTCGAGCGACCCGCGCTTGGCGACGAGCGAGGCAAGCTCGGCCGTCGCCTGGTCGAACGCCTTTTCGGTCGAGGCGAGCTGCTGCTCGGCCGCGACCAGGCGCTCGCGCGCGGCGGCTTCGCCGCCTGCGACCGCGTTTTCTTCGGCCGTGAGGGCTTCTTCCTCGCGCACGAGACGCGCCAGCACTTCGACCGCATCGTTGGCAAGCGCGCGCTCGCGCTCGATGTCGGCGGAAAGCTGCGCGAGCCTGCGGTCCAGTTCTTCCGCGCGATGCTTGGCGCGCGCTTCTTCCTTGTCGAGTTCGGCGCTCGCGGCATTGAGGCGCTGCAGTGCCGCGCCGGCAATCACCGCGGCTTCGCGGGAAGGATTGATGTGTTCGGAGACTTCCGTCTGTTTGCGGCTTGCCTCGAGGTGAAGCTGGGTATGCTCGGCGACCGCACGCACCGCGAGATCGCGGGTCTGCTCGGCTTCCGTGATCTGCGCTTCTGCTTCGCGCCAGCGCAGCGCCATCAGGAGTGCCTGGCGGCGGCGGATTTCGGCGGAAATGTTCTTGTAGCGAACCGTCTGGCGGGCCTGACGCTTCAGGCTGTCCATCTGGGTTGCGATCTGGCCAATCACGTCTTCGAGGCGCTGGAGATTGGTTTCGGCCGCCTTCAGACGGGTTTCGGCCTCGTGCTTGCGCGCATGCAGGCCGGAAATTCCCGCGGCTTCTTCCAGAATGCGGCGGCGGTTTTCCGGCTTCGCATTGATGATTTCGCCGATCTGGCCCTGACGGACCAGCGCCGGCGAGCGTGCGCCGGAGGAGGCGTCGGCAAAGAGCAGTTGCACGTCACGGGCGCGGACTTCGCGGCCGTTGATGCGGTAGGCCGAACCCGCCTCGCGCTCGATGCGGCGGGAGACTTCGAGGACGTCGGCATCGTTGAACTGCGCGGGCGCCTTGCGCTCGCTGTTGTCGACCACGATCACGACTTCAGCGGTATTGCGCGGCGGCCGGTGCGTGGAGCCCGCGAAGATCACCTGATCCATGTCCTGCGCGCGCATCGCCTTGGTGGAGCTTTCGCCCATCGCCCAGCGCAGCGCCTCGACGATGTTGGATTTGCCGCAACCGTTCGGGCCGACGATGCCGGTGAGCCCCGGTTCGATCACGAACTCGGAGGGCTCTACGAAAGACTTGAAGCCGATAAGCTTTAAACGCGTGAACTGCATAGGTTTTGGGCCTTGTGGCGCGCCGCTTGTGGCGCGATTCGGGTGCCTCGTGACGATGGGGCGAGCGACCGGTCGCGGCAAGCCGCCCGGGGCACTTCGAATAGCCGACGCTGGGGATAGCGTGCCGGAAAAGCCCCGCTAATCCACTACTTATTTAATCAGCGGGTCGATGACTTTCGAGAGGGCGTCGATCGAGGTGTCGCCGTCGATCTTGGTGGTGCCGTTGATGAACAAGGTCGGGGTCGCATCGACGCCGAAGGTCTCGAAGCCGCGGACCGCAACCATCTGGATTTCCTGCGCTAGTTTCTTGTCGCTCAGGCATTCGCGGAACTTTTCTTCGGTGATGCCAGCCTGATTCGCGAGCTTCAGGAGCACCGGGATCGGGTCGGCGGTCGCAGCCCAATTGCGCTGCGTTTCGAACAGCGCCGACGTCATCGCGAAATACTTATCGTTGCCGGCGCAGTGCGCGAGCATGCCGGCCGCGATCGAAAGCTCCGCCGGAGCGGTCGGGAATACGCGGAAAATGAACTTCACCTTGCCGGTGTCGATGTATTTTTCCTTGAGCTTCGGGAAGGTGTTGGCGTGGAAGTTCGCGCAATGCCCGCAGGTGAAGGAGGCATATTCGACGATCGTGACCGGCGCGTCGTCCTTGCCGAGGATGTGGTCGCCGAGCGGGCCGGGCTTATGGAGTTCCGCCGGGTCGATCTTCTTGGCGCGGTTTTGCGCGAGGGCCGTGCCCGGGAACTGGGACAGAACGGCTGCGGCGCTGATGCCAGCGACAATATGGCGGCGGGAAACGGACAAGACGGCCTCCGGGGGGTTCAAGGTTTGCTGGACCTAGACTGCGGGCCTGATTGTGGCAAGCGTGCGATGCTCCGCTTGCGAGCCGCTATTCCTTCTTGCCGCGCCCGCGGATCAACGCGCCGAGCCGCGCCACCGAATTGCCGAGCGCGTCATCCTCAAAATTGCCGATGGCACGGCGGGTATTCTCAATCTCGGCGGCAGATGGCTCCTTGCGTGCCGGTGGGCGCTTGCGGCGGAACGCAACCGGACCTTGCCGGATTGCAAGGCGTCCCACGCATTTCCATCCGAAATAGCGGTTCACGCGGTCGAGGATCACGGGCTGGAGATGCTGGATTTCCAGCGCATAAGCGCCTTCAACCCGTATTTGCAGCACACCGACCGAATCCGGATCGTCGCGCCGTGGCCAGGCGAGCTTGATGGGCTCCGAACGCTTCGCGAGGTCCTCGCCGACGATCTCCGGCCAGTGCGTGACGATCTCGACCGCGGCGAAGCCTTGCCGCTTGAACGCGTCGCCCACCGTCCGGCCGACAAGATCGGCAAGCGGGGAGGCATTGCGCGGGCGTTTGGTCGGCACGGCCATCTTTGCGACTCCGGCTGGTTTCGGCGTAGAGCTTCCGCATGCGCGAAACAAGCCGGACACGAAGTGGAGAGCGGGTAAAGGCGAAAGCCGCGCCGGACGCTGCGACATTGCTCGCCTGGTATGACGTTTCCGCTCGCGTCCTGCCGTGGCGCGCGCGAGGCGGGGCGAAGCCCGATCCCTATCGCGTATGGCTTTCCGAAATCATGTTGCAGCAGACGCGGGTCGAAACCGTGCTGCCTTATTATGCGAAGTTTCTTTCCCGCTGGCCGGATGTGACGGCGCTGGCAAACGCGCGGCAGGAAGAAGTGCTCTCGGCCTGGGCCGGGCTCGGCTATTACGCGCGCGCGAGAAATCTGCATGCCTGCGCGAAGGCGGTAGTGGCGGAATTCGCTGGCATCTTTCCGGAAGACGAAATTGAGCTGCGCCGCTTGCCCGGCATCGGCGCTTATACGTCGGCGGCGGTTTCGGCGATCGCATTCGGCCGCAAGGCAACGCCGGTCGATGGCAATATCGAGCGCGTGATGTCCCGGCTCTTCGCCGTGGAAGAAAAGCTGCCGGCCGCGAAGAAAACACTCGCGCGTCTCGCCGCCGAGCTGACGCCCGCGCTTCGCGCCGGAGATTTTGCGCAAGCCTTGATGGATCTCGGCGCCACGATCTGCACGCCGAAGAAGCCCGCTTGTGCGATCTGCCCGTGGCTGGAGCCTTGTGTGGCGCGCGGGCGCGGCGATCAGGAAACATTTCCCCGCAAGGTGGAGAAAGCCGAGGGCAAATTGCGCAAGGGTGCGGCCTTCGTCGTGCTGCGCGAGGACGATCACATCTTGCTGCGCACGCGCGGCGAGAAGGGCTTGCTTGCCAGCATGACCGAAGTGCCGGGCAGCGAATGGAACGCGGAATATAAAGAGTCGACGGCGTCAGCGCCGATGCGCGGATTGAAGTGGCGCAAAGTCTCCGGCGTGGTCCGCCACGTTTTCACGCATTTTCCGCTCGAGCTGACGGTTTATTTTGTACGGGTGCCGAAGAAGGCCGGCGCGCCGAAAGCCATGCGCTTCGTCCCGCTCGATGAACTCGACCGCGAAGCCTTGCCCAGCGTGATGCGAAAGGTTATCGCCCACGCGCTCGAATTTTCTTCGGAACCAGAGTTCACAAGGAGCAAGCAGGAATGAGCATTCAACGCATCGAGCCGGGTCCGCGCATGGCGCAGGCGGTGGTTCACAACAACACCGTGTACCTGGCCGGTCAGGTTGCCGACAAAACCAAGGGCAAGAGCGTCACCGAGCAGACGAAGGAAATCCTCGAATTCATCGACGATCTCCTGAAGCAGGCCGGCACCGACAAGACCAAACTCCTGCAAACGCAGATTTTCCTTCCCGACATTTCGAACTTCGCCGAAATGAACAAGGTCTGGGAAGGTTGGGTGTCGCCGGGCAACGTGCCCGCGCGCGCGACCATCGAAGCCAAACTTGCCTCGCCCGAATACAAGGTCGAGATCATGGTGGTGGCAGCCCGCTGAAAATATAGGCTTTGCGCGAAGCCGCGCGAAGGGAACAATTAGCGCGGTGGCGGCTTAACAGCCGCCGCCGCGTTTTTTATTTTGAGTCTCTTTCCGTGCACATAAAAATCGGTTTCGACATCGTTTACGAATGCACCCAGCCAACGCCCATGGTGTTGATGCTGAACGTGCATCCATCGCGGCAGCACGACCTGGTCGAACCCGATACGCTGCAATTCTCGCCTCACGTTCCGGCGCGCAGCTATCGCGACGTCTTCGGCAATATCTGCACGCGGATCGTGGCGCCGGCCGGCGCGCTGCGCATCTTCACCGATACGATCATCAACGACACCGGCACGCCGGAGCCCGTGGTGCCCGATGCGATGCAGTCCGACATCGCCGATCTGCCCGACGAAGCGCTGAGCTATCTCTTGGCCTCGCGCTATTGCGAGACCGACAAGCTTGTCACGACGGCCTGGTCGCTGTTCGGCAACACCCAGCCTGGCTGGCCGCGGGTGCAGGCGATCTGCGATTTCGTCAATGCGAAAATCCGCTTCGGCTATCCGCATGCTTCGGCGACCCGCACCGCCGCTGATGCGCTTTCCGATCAGCGCGGGGTTTGCCGCGACTTCGCCCATCTCGCCATCACGCTCTGCCGCTGCATGAATATCCCTGCGCGCTATTGCACCGGCTATCTCGGCGACATCGGCGTTCCGCTCGATCCCGCGCCGATGGATTTCTCGGCCTGGTTCGAGGTCTATCTCGGCGGCAAATGGTATGCCTTCGATGCGCGGCACAACATGCCCCGGATTGCCCGCATTCTGATCGGCCGTGGCCGCGATGCCGCCGATGTCGCGATCTCCACCACCTTCGGCCAGAACAGGCTCCGCAAGTTTACGGTCTGGACCGATGAACTGCCCGGGCCGGATGGATCGGTAGCGCCGGTGGTGCAGCCGCCTTCGCCGAATTCGTCGAGCTTGCCGGTCTCGATTTAGTTACCTTGAGAACGCGTTTTCGTTTGCATAGGGCAAACTGCATCCTCTAATTGAATAAGCGCGTGCGGACGGGTCTGTGCGTAGCCATCGACGAGGATGCATGCCCCACTACACACCTCTTATTGCCACGATTGTCGCAGGCCTGGTGCTGGCCTTCATTTTAGGGTCGATCGCCCACCGGCTGCGGATTTCTCCTCTCGTTGGCTATCTTCTCGCGGGTGTCATTGCGGGTCCCCACACGCCGGGCTTCGTCGCGGATCAGGCCCTTGCTCATGAACTCGCCGAACTCGGCGTCATCCTCTTGATGTTCGGCGTCGGCCTGCATTTCTCGCTGAAGGATCTGCTTTCCGTCCGCGCCATCGCGATCCCTGGCGCCATCGTCCAGATCGCCGCCGCCACCCTGATGGGCATGGCCATGGCTCATTTTCTTGGCTGGACCTGGGTCGCGGGTTTTGTTTTCGGTCTTGCGCTCTCGGTCGCCTCGACCGTCGTGCTGCTTCGCGCCTTGCAGGAGCGCCGTCTGATCGAAACCGAGCGCGGCCGCATTGCCGTCGGCTGGCTGATCGTCGAAGACCTCGCCATGGTGCTGGCGCTGGTGCTGCTGCCTGCGCTTGCGAGCGTCATCATGGCGACGGACGCCGTGACCAATCCGGTCATGTGGGAGCCGATCGCCATCACCTTCGGCAAGGTCGCGGCCTTCGTCATCGTGATGCTCGTGATCGGTCAGCGGGTCATCCCGTGGGTGTTGCACTGGGTCGCGCATACCGGCTCGCGCGAACTCTTCCGGCTTGCGGTGCTCGCGATCGCGATCGGCATCGCCTATGCGGCTTCGACGTGGTTCGGCGCATCCTTTGCGCTCGGCGCGTTCTTCGCCGGCATGATGATGAGCGAGTCGCCGCTCTCGCAGCGTGCGGCGGAAGAGACGCTGCCGCTGCGCGACGCGTTCGCTGTGCTGTTCTTCGTCTCGGTCGGCATGTTGTTCAACCCGGCGATCGTCGTGAACCATCCGTGGCTGCTCGCGGGCACCATCTTCATTATCATCTTCGGTAAATCGCTCGCCGCCTATCTGATCGTGCGGGCGTTCCGATATCCGACTTCGACCGCGCTGGTGATTTCCGCTTCGCTTGCGCAGATCGGCGAATTTTCCTTCATCCTGGCGGGCCTTGGCGTCACGCTGAAGCTGATGCCCCAGACCGGCCTTGATCTCATTCTCGCGGGCGCGATCATTTCGATCATGGCCAATCCGTTCGTGTTTCAGGCGCTCGACTGGCTCAAGCCGAAACTCGAAGCGCGTAAGGGCAAAGGTGAGGAAAAGATCGCAACACCTGCGCCCGTGCCGGACGAGCCCGCCGCCGTTCTCGAGCCGACCAAGATGCGCAACCACGCCGTGGTCGTCGGCTACGGCCGGGTCGGATCGCATATCGGCGATGGCCTGCGGCAGGCGGGCGTGCCTTATCTCGTGATCGAAGACCGTCCTGAAATCGTGAAGCAGCTTCGCGCGCGTGGGATCGAAGTCATTTTCGGCAACGCCGCCTCGCCCGAATTGCTTGCCGCCGCAAACCTTACGGAAGCGCGGACGCTGTTCGTCGCCATTCCGGAAAGTTTCGAAGCGGGGCAGATCGTGGAGCAGGGCCGCAAGGCCAATCCTTCGATCGAGATCATCGCGCGCGCGCATTCGGATGCGGAGCAGTCCAACCTCAACCGCCTCGGCGCGAACTATACCGTGATGGGCGAGCGCGAAATCGCGCAGGGCATGCTGGACTATTCAAGCCGCACCTCGGTGACGCCGGGTCCGATAACCGATGCAACGGAAGCCAATATCGTCGTGATCAAGACGGAGCCTGAGCCCAGGGAAGAAGCCCCGAAGGACGATGCTCCAAAGGATGAAGCGCCGAAGACGGAAGCTTCCGGGCAGGCCGGCTCCGGCGAAGCCGATCAGAAGACCGTTACGCCTTCATCGTAGTCCGGCTTATTCCGCAGCCTGCAATTCGCCGCGAATGATCGAGCGCAAGGCGTCAATCGGCTTCTTCGCTTTGCCGTCCGCGAAGTGCCAGTAGGTCCAGCCGTTGCAGGCTTCCAGGTTCTGCGCGAGCGCGCCGATCTTGTGGATCGAGCCGACCTGCGTGCCGAATTGAATCGAACCATCGGGCCGCACGGTTGCGCGGATCTTGCCCTTGGCGTCCGTCAGCTCAGTGCCTGCGTCGATGAGGCCGCGTTCGACCACACTCGCGAAGGCGACGCGGGGTGCTTCGCGCGCAGTCATGAACGGCACCAGCGTCGCTTCCGGGTAGGGGACGACTTCGGCGATGCGCGCCTGGGCGGCGCTCGCATAAGCGGTTTCGCGTTCTATGCCGATGAAGCGACGAGAAAGTTTCTTCGCGACCGCGCCGGTCGTGCCCGAGCCGAAGAAGGGATCGAGCACCACGTCGCCGGGTTTGGTCGAGGAAAGCAGCACGCGCGCCAGCAGCGATTCCGGCTTCTGCGTCGGATGCACCTTGTCGCCGTCCTTGTTCTTCAGCCGCTCGGAACCGGTGCAGAGCGGCAGCGTCCAGTCGGAGCGCACCTGCACGTCTTCGTTGCCGGCCTTGAGCGCTTCATAATTGAAGACATATTTGCGCGCCTTCTCGTCGCGCGCGGCCCAGATCAGCGTCTCGTGGGCATTGGTGAAGCGGCGGCCGCGGAAATTCGGCATCGGGTTCACCTTGCGCCAGACGATGTCGTTCAGGATCCAGAATCCGATGTCCTGCAACGCGGTGCCGACGCGGAAAATGTTGTGGTAGGAGCCGATCACCCACAGCGTGGCGTTCGGCTTCATCGCGCGGCGGCAGGCCGCAAGCCACGCGCGCGTGAACTTGTCGTAGACCTCGAAGCTCGAAAACTGGTCCCAGGCGTCGTCGACCGCATCGACCTTGGATTGATCGGGCCGCGAAAGATCGCCGCGAAGCTGCAGATTGTAAGGCGGGTCCGCGAAGACAAGATCCACCGAGGCTTCAGGCAGCTTCAGGAGTTCTTCGATGCAATCGCCGATGATGATGCGATTGTGCTCGAGTCCTGGAAGGTCGGGCTTCGATGCTGAACGGGGCGCCCTACTGGGCGCCCCGATACGCGAGACTCGCATACGCAATACCGGTACTCGTTACGCAACTGAACAGAGCACCACCATGGGCCAACAGGGTAAAAACGCAGTAAATGCAAAGTGTTAATGGTTGTTAGGGAATTGCCGTGAAATCAATCCGGCACCACGACCTGGCCGTGATCGTCGAACGAAAAGCCCGGGTTATGCGCGACTTCCCAGATATGTCCGTCCGGATCGGCGAAGTAGCCTGAATAGCCGCCCCAGAATACCCGCTCGGCTTTCTTGAGAATTTTTCCACCCGCTTGCGCGGCCGCTTTCAGCACGAGATCGGCCTCCGCTTCGGTCGGCACATTGTAGGCAAGCGCGATGCCGCTGAAAGCTGGCTCCGAATTTTCGATCCCGGCATCCTTGGCGAGCGCTTCCCGGCCGAATAGCGCGAGAACGACACCGCCTGCATCGAAGAAGGCCACGCCTTCCGCGTTCTTCATGCGGCGCTGCAGCCCCATTGCTTCGTAGAACGCCGTAGCACCCGCGAGATCTTTTACGCCCAGGGTCACGAGGCTCATGCGGAGCGGGGGCGCCTGGGTCATGCCGCGAAGAGATCCATTTGATCGCCGCGCATCGCGGGTCGTTTGAACAAAGCGGTCGTGAGCCGGTAGCTGCGCCGGTTGAGGCCGAGCTTGTTGCAGGCGATTTCGAAACGCCGGCCGATCGACCAGGCATAGGGGCCGGTGCCGGTCTGCCGCAGGCCCCAGGTCGAATCGTAATCCTTGCCGCCGTGGATGTCCCGGATGAGCGAAATGACGTGTTTTTCCTTGTCGGGGAAATGCTCACGCAGCCACTCGCGGAAGAGATCCTTGATCTCGAACGGCATCTTCAGCATCACGAATCCCGCTTCGACCGCGCCGTTCGCAGCACCCGCGTCCAGGAGCCGCTCGATTTCGGAATCGTTGATCGCAGGCACGATCGGCGCGGTCATGATCGCGGTCGGAATGCCCGCGCCGGAAAGCGCGCGGATCGCCTCAAGTCGCTTCGCAGGCGTGGAAGCACGCGGCTCCATCGCTCGCGCGAGCCTGGGGTCGAGCGTCGTCACCGATAGCGCGACCTTGGCGAGACCCTTCCTCGCCATGTCGGAAAGGATGTCGAGATCGCGCACCACCAACGCCGACTTCGTGACGATGCCGACCGGGTGATTGGCGTCGCGCAGCACTTCGAGAATGCGGCGTGTGAGCTTCCATTTGCGCTCGATCGGCTGATAGGGATCGGTATTCGTGCCCAAAGCGATGGTGCGCGGCACGTAATTCGCGGCCGCCAGTTCCTTGCGAAGCAATTCCGGCGCGTCCGGCTTCACGAACAGCTGCGTCTCGAAATCGAGCCCCGCCGACATGCCGTGATAGGCATGCGTCGGCCGCGCGAAGCAATAGATGCAGCCGTGTTCGCAGCCGCGATACGGGTTGATCGAACGGTCGAAACCGAGATCGGGAGATTCGTTGCGCGTGATGATCTTCCGCGCGCGCTCCTCCCGCTCGACGGTCTTGAAGGGCGGCAACTCGTCGAGCGATTGCCAGCCGTCGTCGAAGGGAATGCGGGCTGCGGCCTCGTAGCGGCCGGAGGCGTTCGAAACCGCCCCGCGGCCGCGCCTGCGCTCGCCGCCGACATTGGCCGGAAGCATGCCGTCTGCGCTCTCGTTCGCAGGCGCGAAGTCTTCGCGGCTGTCGAAGTCTTCGCCTGTGTTGAAGTTGTTGGGGTCGTTATCGAATTTGTGATCCACGGCCTTTGCTCCGATGGAAAGAAATCCTATTCCCAAAATGAGAACAAAACAAGAACAAGATATAGTGGCAAAACTTCGCTCACCACGAACTCTTGAGGCGGCCGGGGGACGCCGGTAACAAACGAGAGGCACCTGATAACCGCGCGGGGGGCGCAAAAGTTCATTTGATCAGCGTCGTGATTCCCACGCTTGATTCGGAACGCGAGATCGTCCCGACGCTTTCCGCGCTCGTCTCGGGAGCGGCCGCCGGCATCGTGCGGGATGTAGTGCTGGCAGATGGCGGATCAAGCGATGAAACCGAGGCGGTGGCGGATGCCGCTGGCTGCATCTTCATCAAAAGCGGTGCCGATCTCGGCGTGCGGTTGCGCATGGGCGCGCAGGCCGCGCAGCGCGGCGACTGGCTTCTGTTTCTCGATCCCGGCGGCATGCTGGAAGAAGGCTGGACGCGCGAGGTGCGGAAATTTCTCGACACCATCGCTCGCGCCGGCGACGCCGACCGCCGCGCGGCAACCTTCCGGCTCGCTTATGAAGGCTTCGGCGTAAAGCCGCGGCTCGCGGAAGCGGCAGCAAGCGCGCGCCTCGCACTGACCGGCCGGCCCCGCGCGGAGCACGGTCTGCTGATTTCCAAATTGCTTTATCAGAAGCTCGGCGGGCACCAGAAAGGCGGGAACGCGCACCGGCGGCTCGTGGCCAGGCTCGGCCGCCGGCGGATCGTGAAACTCCGGAGCCGGGTGCTCCTGGCCGGGCCGGCCAATAGTTGACTTAGTCAAGTATCAGGTTCTAGGCTGCGCGGCATGCCGAAGGTCTCCCGCGCTCGCATTGACGAAGTCCGCCGCTTCAACCGCGCCTATACGCGCCGGCTCGGCGTGCTCGACGAAAGCTTTCTCGACACGCCGTTCTCGCTCACCGAGGCGCGCGTGCTGCACGAACTCTCCGAGGGCGAAAAGACCGCGAGCGAGATCGTGGGCCTGCTCGGCCTCGATGCCGGTTATCTGAGCCGCATGCTGGATCGCTTTGCCAAAGCCGGGCTCGTGTCCAGGAGCAGTGCAGCAGCCGATCGCAGAAGCAGCCTCGTGTCGCTCACGAAAGCAGGGCGCGCCGCCTATGCGCCGCTCGAAGCGCGCTCGCGAGAGAGCGTGGGCGCCATGATCGGCGGGCTGAATGCTTCCGCGCAGGATCAACTGGTCGATGCCATGCATCTGGTGTCGCGGCTGACCGGAGGAAAAAACACTCCCGCGAAGATCACGCTCCGCACCCACCGTCCCGGTGATATGGGCTGGATCACCATGCGTCACGGCGTGCTCTATGACGAAGAATACGGCTATGGACCGAAGTTCGAAGCGTTAGTCGCGGAAATCTGCGCGCAGTTTCTGCAACGCTATGATCCCAAGTGCGAGCGTTGCTGGATCGCTGAGGTGGACGGCGTGCCTGCGGGCTCGCTCTTTCTCGTGCGCGGAGACAGCAAGACCGCGAAGCTTCGGCTGATGTTTCTGGAGCCCTGGGCGCGCGGGCAGGGCGCGGCGCAGAAACTGGTGGAAGCCAGCATCGCCTTCGCAAAAAAATGCGGGTACGAAAAAATCGTACTCTGGACCCAGAGCGAACTTGTGGCCGCGCGCAAATTATATGCGCGCAACGGCTTTCAGCGGATTGCGACGAAGCCGCACGCGGATTTCGGCAAGAAGCTGATCGGCGAAACCTGGGAGTTGCGGCTTTAGTTTGGAAAACCTCATCCTGAGGAGCGAGGCGAAGGCTCGCGTCTCGAAGGATGAAGTACAGCCTCATGGTTCGAGACGCGGGCATTCAAGTCGGCCATGGCCGAGTTGGACATTAAATAACGCTGATCTCTGGTAAACCCGAGATCCGCGCCCACGCCTCACCATGAGGCGGAAGAATTAGTGGCTGTTTTCCTTCACCCAGACCTTCTTCGCGAGCGGTCCGGTATCGCCGTCTTCCTCGACGTAATAGGCTTCCGTGCCGCGCACGAGATAATCGAAATCGCCGCCGAGAATGGAATTGCGATGGAAGTAGAGCAGCGCGCCGTCTTTGTTCAATAGGTAGCCGTAATCCTGTAGCGGATAGATTTCGGCGACCTGACCGAGAAAGCGTTCTTCGCCGCCTTCCGTCTGCACGCGGCCGTTCGATTGGCGCTCGTCTTTCAAATCCTGCAGCTGCCGCTCGGCGATCCGGAATGCTTCGCTGATCGCGTTCGTGAGATCGGGCGTTTGAAACTTTCGCTGCAGGTGATCGGGCTCATGCGCGACCACCAGGTTTTTATGACCGGGAATTTGCAATTCGATCCGCACCACCGGGGGAATCGTGTGATTGGCGTTGTCCGCGCGCTGATCGACGCGAACGTGACAGGCGGTGATACGGTCGTAGATGTCTTCGAGACCCGCGACATGCGCGCGGATTTCTTCCTCGGCGGCCTGCGACTTCCGGAAATTATGATAGGAGATTTCAAGCGGAACTTGCATTTTACTACGCTCCAGCGGTGATCCTTCTGGATAAACGCGAGCGTCGTCTCCGGTTCCGGCAAATTTGTGTCGCGGCGCGAATGTACCCCTGCGGCGAAATGGAACGGTGCGACGAAGGGCTAATGCCCGGTTTGCCGCACCCAGACTTTCACCGCGATGGGGCCGTCCGCGGTGTTGTCTTCCACGTAAAATGCTTGCGCGCCGCTCACCAGGTAGTCGAAATCCCCGGCGACGATGGCGTCGCGATGAAAGTAGAGCCGGCTGCCGTCGTGGCGAACGAGATAGCCGAAATCCTGTAGCGGATAGACTTCGCAGACCTCGCCGAGAAAGCCGAGATCGGCGCGCTCGGCGATATCGAGGTTGGTGGCATGAATGATCTTCAGGTCGCGCAGCGATTGTTCGGCGAGCGTGAACGCACTGTCGATGGCCTCCTGCAAGTCGGGCGATCGGTAGCTTTGCGCGTTTTCATCGGGCTCGTGCGAAACCACCACGCTTTCCAGACCCGGGATGCGCAACTCGATGCGAACGGCAGGCGGGATCAATTGATTGACGTGATAGGCGCGCCGCGCGACGCGCACGCGGCAGGAAGAAAGTCTGCGGTCGATCTTTTCGAGAACGGCGACGCGGGCGCGGTTGGCATTTTCGGCCGCCTGCGACTTGGCGATGTTATGATAGGAAATATCGAGGGCTGTCTGCATCTTCGCTCCG
>CAUJKG010000104.1 GCA_963205465.1 Pseudomonadota bacterium
TACTCCACGATTTCATCGTGGCCGCATTCAAGAATTCAGGAAGAAAATACTTCTGCCCGTCTTTTTAAGAAATAAGACGATCAACCTTGCGTAACGCGGCGATCGCGCGCCCCACTTTCCTCTTTCTTGTTGGTGGCCTGCAAGAGATAGGCGACGCATTCGCTTCTTGATATCCTAAACCGAGATCGTCTCCATAAGCTTGTCGCGGTCCTGCGCATTGGACGAGTTTCCTTCGAAGACAATCCTTCCGCGCTCGATGGCGACGAAGCGTTCGCAGACTTTCAAAGCGAGCCCTACATTCTGCTCGACCAGCAAAATAGTTCGTCCGTCGGCCTTCATCTCGGAAATCACGGAATAGACGTCTTCGACGATCATCGGCGCAAGCCCTTCGCTCGGCTCGTCGATCAGCAAGAGTTTGGCGTCTCCGATCATGACCCGCGCCATCGCCAGCATCTGCTGTTCGCCACCCGATAATGTCGTGCCAAATTGCGAGCGGCGCTCGCGCAGACGCGGCAGCCTGCTGTAAACACGCTCGAGCGCTGCGTTATTTTCCGCGCGTGAACGGCCGGGCACTTGCAGGAAGCCGAGACTTAGATTCTCCTCGACGGTGAGGCCGGGGAAAATTCGACGATCTTCCGGCACGAAACCGATCCCCCGGCGGCAAATTTGATCCGACGACATACCGTCGATGCGCGTGCCATCAAATGTAATCGTTCCCTCGCTCGGCGGCGCCCAGCCGGCGATCGTGCGCAACAACGTGGTTTTGCCGACGCCGTTACGGCCGAAGATGCCGATCACCTCGCCGGCACCGGCATCGAGGTCGATGCCGTGAATGATATGACTCAAGCCATAATGAACGTGAAGATTGCGGATCGACAGCATCAGGCGTGCCCGAAATAAGCGGTTTGAACGGCAGGATTGGCGCGGACTTCTGCCGGCTTTCCTTCGGCAAGTTTCTGCCCCTGGTGCATCACGATCACCTGATCGGAAATACTCATCACCAGCCCGATATCGTGTTCGATCAACAGTACAGTCACATCGCTCGTGAGCGAGCGGATCAGGCCCGCGGTGTGTTCGGTATCGCCGTGGCTCATGCCTTGCGTCGGCTCGTCGAGCAGAAGGATCTTCGGCCGGCACGCGAGCGCAACGGCTATTTCGAGCCGCCGCTGTTCGCCATGAGACAGCGCGCCGGCGAGATAGCCGGCCTTGTCCTGCAGGCCGAACCGTTCAAGCAGTTGTTCGACCACTTCGGCCGCGCGACGGCTCGCACTCACCGGCATCGTCCAAAGCCGCTTCGGCTCCAGAACCTGCGCGGCCAGCCGCAGATTCTCCGCGACGGGAAGATCGAAAAATAGGTTCGTGATCTGGAAGGAGCGCGCCAATCCTGCCTTCTGCATCTGATGCGGCTGCGCGTTCCTGTAGGGCTTGCCCTCGATAAACACGGTGCCGTGCTGCGGCCGCGCCAATCCGCTAATCAGGTTGAACAACGTGGATTTTCCCGCGCCGTTCGGTCCGATCACGGTCGTGACGAGATTGCGCTCCACCGCGAACGAAACATTGTCGACCGCCCGCAACCCGCCGAAACGGATGGATAACTCGCGCGCTTCGAGAACCGGACCGCTCATGACCGCGTTTTCCTTGCGAGAAGCTTTTCAACCCAGGGACGGACCACGCCCATCAGACCGTTCGGCAGGAAAATCACGACCAGCATGAACAGGATTCCGATCACGATCAGGTGGTGCTCGGTCCAGCTACCCACGTAAGATTTGATGACCGTCAGCAGCACACTGCCATAGATCGCGCCGATCAGCGTTCCCGCGCCGCCTGTAATAACGGTGATGACGGCATTGCCGGAAGTCGCAAAGAACAGCAACTCCGGGGAAGCGAAGCCACGCAGCATGGGATAGAGTGCGCCGGACAGCGAGGCGATAGTCGCGGCAAGCACATAGGCGGCGAGCCGCGCCGACGTCGCGTGATAGCCCAGAAATGGCACCCGCCGCTCATTCGCCTTCAAGGCGATCAGCAGGCGGCCAAACGGCGTATCGAGAATATAGGCGGCAATCAGATAGAGCGCACCCACATAGGCCATCGTGAAGAGAAAGAAGCCGACGGGATTGTCGCTCGAAACCGCGAACAGCCCAAAATTGATCTTCACGATCGGCACGCCGATCAAGCCATCGGAAGCGCCGAGCGAGCGCGTATTGTAGATTACCTTCGCCACAACCTGCGCCATGCCGAAGGTAATCAGCGCGAAATAGACGCCGCGCACGCGGTTGGCGATGAAACCGCCGATCAGCCCGGTCAGAATTCCCGCGACCAGAGCCGCGCCAAATGCCAGCCAGAACGACGGAATAGCGATAAGCACAACCGCCGCGACATAGGCCCCGAGCCCGAAGAACATCGCCTGGCCAAGCGAGAGCAGACCGGTGTAGCCGAGCAGAATATCAACGGCGAGAGCGAGCCCCCCGAAGATCAGCGCTTCCGTTGCCAGCCGCAAATAGAACGTGTCGTTTGTGACCGCACCGAAGGCCGCGAACATCAGTCCCGCCGCGAGCAGCACCAGCGCAAGCACATGGCTTGCGCGCATGGAATTCGTCAGCGCGTCACGCATGACCAAGCCTTCCGTAAAGGCCCTGCGGCCGCACCATCAGCATTATCACCATGATTCCGAATACGATCGGATCGCTCCACACCGGAGATATATAAAGTGAAGCGATTGCCTGCACCTGTGTAAGGAACAGGCCGGCGACAACCGCTCCCGCGATCGAACCCATGCCGCCGACGATCACCACCGTGAAGGCAAGCAGGATGAAGTCGCGGCCCATAGTCGGGAAAACCGAATAGATCGGCGCCAGCAGCACACCGGCGAGGCCCGCAAGCGCCACGCCGAACGCGAAGGCAATGGCATAGACGCGGTGGACCGGAACGCCGAGCGACGCCGCCATATGGCGGTCGAAAGCAGCAGCGCGCACGATCGCGCCCCAGCGCGTGCGGTAAACGATCAACGCAACTGCGACAATCACCGCGCCGCCCGCGACGATCAGGAAAAGTCTATAGTTGGGAATAAAGATTCCGAATACTTCGATTGCACCGCGGATCGGCGTCTCGGGCTTGTAGGGATTCGGGCCGAACAGGAGCTTGATGATCTCCTCGAGCACCAGACCGAAGCCAAAGGTAAGCAAGAGTGTGGTGACGTGGCGGTCTTTCGAATTGAACACCCGCTGGATCAGCGAGCGCTCCACCAGATAGCCGATCGGCAGCATGGCGAGCGGAACGAGCACGAGCAGCAGCCAGAACGGCACGCCGATCCATGAGAGCGCGAGCGCCATGAACGCACCGAGCGCATAGAATTCGCCGTGCGACATGTTGATCACATCGAGCAGACCAAAAATGATGGTCAGTCCGAGCGCGACAAGAATGACGGCGACGCCAAGGGTAAGTCCGGTAACAACCTGTGGTGCAAGCACGAACTGCAGATAGTCCAGCACTTCGATCATTACCTTCCCCTTCCCTTGGCGCCGGTTTCGTTACGTCAGAAGCGCGTGCAGAGATCTTCGCCGATTGCGTCCTCGCCGCCAACCTGGCTTGCGATTACGAACTTGCCTTTAGTAACACGCACCACATACATCGGCTGCACCGCCTGGTGATCGCCGGCGCGAATAGTCTTTTCACCCTGCGGGGTATTCCATTTCAGCCCGCGCAGCGCGTCCCGCATCTTGTCGGTATCGGTCGAACCGGCCTTTTCGTATGCGGCCTTGTAAGCGAACAGCAGGCCGTAGGAATCCGCACCATAGAGGTCCGGGTCGTTCTTGTAGGCTGCACGGAATGCCGCCAGAAACTTCTGGTTCTCCGGCGTCTGAATTTCCGCCGAATACCCGACACCCGTGACGAAGCCTTCAGCGGCTGATCCGATCGCACCGATGTTCTGCGCCGTCACCGTGCCGGAAGCACCCAGCACCGTGAGGTTCTTCAACAGGCCGAATTCGGCGAGCTGCGTGAAGAGGCGAACGGTGTCGTTACCCGCTACCGAGGTGTAGAGCACCTGCGCACGCGCGGCGCGGAGCTGACCGAAATATTGCGTGTAGTCTTTGGTATCGAGCGGAGCGAAAACCTCGCCGACCGGATTGGCGCCGACGCGGATCACGTTCGCCTTGAACGCGGCCACGGTCGAACGGCCCATTTCGTAGTCGGGGCCGAGGAAATAGACAGCCGTCT